>NZ_JBNYXO010000022.1:0-57168 GCF_051380715.1 Janthinobacterium kochi | reverse complement strand
GACCAGTTTTACCGCTTCTTCCCGAAGCTCCGGTGTGTATGTTGTTGAGCGTGTCATAAGTTCTCCAGTCGGTGAAGTTTACCAAACTAGAGTGTCCGAAAAAGTCAGGGTACCTCAGTGCGGTGCACAGTAACCGACACACAACTGGACTGATATTGAATTCGGACCGGGGCCGCCAATATTGATTGCGCCGACGATTATCGGAACCTGGTCGCCCAGTTCGGAATGCGGACATCAATGTCGCGCTAGGGGAATTGTTACGTCAGTGCGCCTGTGGCGCCATTCGCGCATCGGCAATGTTTCGCTGGCGAGGTTCGCTGACCAATTTAGTGAAGCCCAGCGAAGCGGGCTGCTTGGAACAGAAGTATCCATTCTTGACAATAAACCTCATAGGAGCGACGACTGATCGAGGCCGGCGTGCTCGAGACGATACGCGGCGCGACGTCGGCCGGCGTGGCACTGCTCAGGCGCCGGGGCGCCCCAACCACTGCTCGGCGAACGCTGCGGCCGGCAGCGGCCGGCAAAAATAGTAGCCCTGCGCATCGTCGCAACCCAGCGCCAGTAGCGCCTCGGCCTGGGCCGCGTGCTCCACGCCCTCGGCCACGGTGCGCAGTTGCAGGTTGCGGGCCATGCCGATGATGGTGGTGACGATGGTGTAGTCCTGGCGGTCGCTGAGCATGTCGCGCACGAAGGAGATGTCGATCTTGAGCGTGTCGGCCGGCAGCCGCTTCAGGTAGGACAGCGATGAGTAGCCGGTGCCGAAATCGTCGATCGACACGGTGAAGCCGGCCGCCTTCAGGGTCGCCATCACGCCGATGGCGTGCTCGACGTTGTCCATCAGGCCACTTTCGGTCAGTTCCAGCTCGAAGCAGTCGGGACTCAGGCCGGCTTGCTCGACGATGGACAGGATCTGCCCGGCCGCGTCGGCGCCGGCCAGCTGCCGGGCCGCCAGGTTGACCGCCAAGCGGCCCGGAAACACCAGGCCAGCGGCACGCCAGGCGGCCATCTGGCGGCAGGCGGCGCGCAACACCCAATTGCCCAGCGCCACTATCATGCCGCGCGCCTCGGCGATGGGGATGAAGGTGGCCGGGCTGACCGCGCCCCACTCCGCGTCGTGCCACCGCAGCAGCGCCTCGGCGCCGTCGACGGCGCCGCTGTTGAGCCGTACCTTGGGCTGGTAGTACAGTTCCAGCGTGCCGGCCTCGATGGCCAGGCCGAGCCGCCTGGCCATTTCAATGCGCTGGTCCAGGCCGGCGCTCATGTCGGGCCGGTAAGCCTGGTGGCCGCCGCCCTGGGCCTTGGCGCGGTACATCGCCAGGTCGGCGTGCTTGAGCAGTTCCTCCACGCTGCGCCCGTCCTCGGGGAACAGGGCGGTGCCGATGCTCACGCTGAGCGGGAAGCTGTGGCCTTTCGCCGCCACCGGCAGGCGCAAGGCGTCGAGCAGGCGGGCGGCCAGGCGGGCCGCTGTGGCCGCGTTGGCCGAGCCGGCGATGACGACGAACTCGTCGCCGGCCAGCCGGGCCAGCAACTGCTCGCCCGGCAGCGCCGCCTGGAAGCGCTGCGCCACGCCGATCAGCACCTGGTCGCCGACGTCGTGGCCCAGCGTGTCGTTGATTTCCTTGAAGCGGTTCAGGTCCAGGAACAGCAGGGCCAGGGTATCGTCGTCGCGCGCGCCGTCGGCCAGGGCCTGGCGGATGTGCTGCATGAACATGCGCCGGTTGGGCAGCCCAGTCATGCTGTCGTACAGAGCCATCGTGCGGATCCGCGCCTCCTGCTCCTTGCGCTGGCTGATGTCGGTGTTGATGATGAACACGGACTGGGCCCGGCCGGCGCCGTCGCGCACCAGCGTGCGCTGGCTTTCGACGGTGAAGCGGCCGCCGTCGCGGTGCAGTTGCACCAGCTCGCCGCGCCAGTTGCCCTGCGCCAGCACTTGCCGCTTGATCTCCTGCAGCTCGGCCGGATCGGCGTACATCGCGGCGGCGCGCGGCGCGCCCAGCACCTCGGCGGCGCGCCAACCGTACAGGCGCTGCGCGCCCATGTTCCAGAACACCACGCGGTCGTCCATGTCGCGCACGATGATGGCGTCGGTGGCCTTGTCGAGCAGCGCGGCCTGGTTGCGGTAGTGCGCCGTTGGCGAACACGACTCCTGGCACTGCTCCTCGCCACGGATGCCGTCGTCCAGGCTGAGCAGCAGGCGCGCGCCGATGGCGCCGATGTCGACCACGGCGAAGCTGGCGTTCAGGCAGCGCCCGCCGACGGCCACGACCATGGCAGACGGCGCGGCACCGCCGGCTAGCAAGACCTGCGCGCGCGCACACAGCGGTGCGCTGGGCAGCAGGGTGGCCAGCGCCTGGCCAGCCGGCTCCAGCGCGCCGGCCAGGCCGCAGATGGCACGGCCGCGCCCGTTGATGGCCAGCACCCGCAGCGCACCGTCGGTCACGATCACGCCCACACACAGTTGGTCGAGTATGCTCGCGGCGCAGCCGAGCCAGTCCGCGGCCGGCGCCGCCGGCGTCCCCGATTGATTGATGGCGCCCCTAGCGACCATGCTCGTTCCCATTGTTCCAGTTGGCCGCGCCGGCGCCGGCGCGGCGGGCGATCCGTTCAGGCCGGACTTAGAATGCTTCCCACTCGTCGACGGCGGCGGGCCGGCGCAAACGGGCCTTGGCGGCGGCCGGCGCGGCCCCGGCGCTGCGGCGCCGCGCCGGAACCGGGGCTGCGGCAAGGGGCGCCGGCGCACCGTCCTCGATGCGGAACACGCCAACCGTCGCGGACAGGCCGCGCGCCTGCTGCTGCAGGCTGGCGGCGGCGGCCGCCGCCTCCTCCACCAGCGCGGCGTTCTGCTGGGTCACCGCGTCCATCTGGGCGATCGCCTCGTTGACCTGGGCGATGCCGGCGCTTTGTTCGACGCCGGCGGCGCTGATCTCGCCCATGATGTCGCTGACCCGGTGCACGCTGGCCACCACCTCGGCCATGGTGCGGCCGGCGTCGCTGACCAGGCGGTTGCCGCATTCGACCTGCTCGACCGAGTCGCGGATCAGCAACTCGATCTCCTTGGCCGCCGCCGTGCTGCGCTGGGCCAGGCCGCGCACCTCCGCCGCCACCACGGCGAAGCCGCGGCCCTGTTCGCCGGCGCGCGCCGCCTCGACGGCGGCGTTCAGCGCCAGGATGTTGGTCTGGAAGGCGATCGCCTCGATGACGCTGATGATGTCGACGATCTTTTGCGACGAGGCGTTGATCGAGGCCATCGTATCGACCACCCGGGCCACCTCGGCGCCGCCCTTGCTGGCCACCGCGCTGGCGCCGGCAGCCAGCGCGCTGGCCTGGCGCGCGCTGTCGGCGTTTTGCTGCACCGTGCTGGTCAGCTGCTCCATCGCGGCGGCCGTCTCCTCCAGCGAACTGGCCTGCTGCTCGGTGCGCGCCGACAGGTCCAGGTTGCCATCGGCGATCTCGCTGGCGGCGGCGTTGATGGTGTCGGTGCCGCTGCGCACCTGGCCGACGATGCGTTGCAGGCTGTCGTTCATTTCCTGCAGCGCCTTGAGCAGGCGCGCCGTCTCGTCGTCGCCGCTGACGCTGATGTGGCTGCGCAGGTCGCCGCCGGCGATGGCCTGGGCGACGGCCATGGCGCCGCGCAGCGGGCCGGTGATGCCGCGCGTGATCCAGATGCCCAGGCCGCAGGCCAGCAGCGTGGCCAGCGCCGCCAGGCCGAGCATCCAGTTGCGGCTGGTGTGGTAGGTCAGCACCGAGTGCTCGCCGGCCTTCTCCATCAGCTGGCCGACCAGGTTGACCAGGCCGCGCACCTCGTCGAAATAGGCTTTCTGGTCGCGCATCACGCTCGACAGCAGCAAGGCGCCTGCCTGCGCCTTGTCGTCCGCCGCCAGCAGCGCGAGGAAGCGCTGTTGCCCGGCGGCGTAGCGGGCCCGCGCGTCGAGGATGCGCTTGAGGCTCTGGCGGCCCTGCTCGGTCGACAGTTCCCGTTCCAGCGTGGCCAGCTGGCCCGTGACCTGCCTGCGCGCAAGCGCCATCCGTTCCTGCGCCTGGGCGGCCTGCGCCTTGTCCTCGAGGATCAGCAGGTTGCGCATCTCCACCGCCGTGCTGTTGATGCCGTCGAGGACGGCGTTGGCGATCGTCACCTTGCGGTAGCGGTCATTGACGATCAATTCGCTGCTGTCGTTGACGGAACTCATGCCGGCGATCCCCTGCAGGGTGATGCCCAGCAGCAGAACAATCACCAGAAAGAAGGCGGCGCTCAGCCGGGTACCCACATTCATATTCATTCAAACTCTCCGATTGCGGTGGGGGCCCGCAGGTTTGCCGGCGCCGACCGGTAGTCGGCGCGCGGGCGCAGCGGGAGGGAAGGCGACGCCGGCAGCCTGGACTGGCGGCGCGGGCAATACAGGTCGCGCGGGCATCACGAAATGAGGCACGGAACAACTTGATTCCCGATGGAAATATATAGCGGAGTTTCAAACAAGTCAATCGTTTTGATCGGTTTAATCGGTTTAATCGCTAATATCTCACCGATGCGACAGCGCGCCGGCGCCGTTCAAACCAGCGCCAGCGCGACCGCCCGCAGCAGCGCGCCGCCTGAGATGGGCTTGTCGAAGCAGCGCTGGATCCCGCAGCGCGACAGCGCCGCCTCGTCCAGGCCAGCGCGCTGGCCGGTGCACAGGAAGATCGGCAGGCCGGGACGCAGGCGGTGCAGTGCGGCGGCCAGCGCCAGGCCGCCGATGCCCGGCATCGTCTGGTCGGTCAGCACCAGGTCGGCTGCCATCGGCGTGGCACGGAAGGCGGCCAGCAACTGCAGTGGATCGTCAAAACGGCGCACCCGGTAGCCCCAGTCGCCCAGCAGTTCGGCAATGTAGCGGGCCACGGCCGGCGTGTCGTCGACCACCCAGATCTGCTGGCCGGCCCCGGCCACGCCGTCGAACATGGCGGCCGGTCCGGCCACGGCGGCCTCGCCGGCGGTGGCCGCCGCGACCGGAAACAACAGCTGGAAGCAGCTGCCCCGGCCGGGTGCCGTCTCGACCAGCACGTGGCCGCCGGCGCGCCGCAGTATGCTTTGCAGCATGGCCAGGCCCAGGCCGGTACCCTTGCCCACCTCCTTGGTGGTGAAGAAGGGGTCGAACAGGCGCACGACATGCTCGGCGGCGATGCCGCAGCCGTCGTCGCGCACCTCGATGGCCAGGTAGTCGCCCACCAGCCGGCGCCGGCTGACGGCGCACAACTGGCCGTCGAGCAGGCGGCGGCGCACCCGCACCTCGATGCTGCCGTGCTCGCCGATCGCGTCGCGCGCATTGATGATCAGGTTGACCAGCACCTGATGCAGCTCGCCGGCCGCCATCAGCACGCAGGCCGGATCGTCGACGCGGCTGTGCAGGGCGATGCCGGACGGGATGGACGGACGCAGCATGGCCAGCACCTCGGCGATCACCCCGGCCGGCGCCAGCGGTCCGGCTGGCTCGCCCGGCTGCATGCGCGCGAAGGTCAGCATCTTGACCACCAACTCGCTGGCCCGTTCGCTGGCGCCGACGATTTCGCGCAGATAGGGGCCGAGCTTGCCGGGCTGGGCCGGCAGGCAGCGGCGCAGGGCCAGGTTGGCGTAGCCGAGGATGGCCGTCAGCGCGTTGTTGAAATCATGCGCGATGCCGCCGGTCAGCTGGCCGAGCGACTGCATCTTCTGCGACTGCAGCAGTTGCCGCTCCAGGTCGTAGCGGGCGGCGGCGGCCGCCTCGTACTCGCTACGGTCGTGCAGGAACACGAAGATGTGGCCCGTCGCGGGGTCGTGGGTGGCCGACATCTCGACGACGAACTCGTGGCCGTCGGCGTGGCGGTGGCGGCTCTGCAAGCGCAACTGCCCCTGGCTGGCGAGATGCGTCATGCGCAGCGGGATGTCGCGGGTGAAGGCGGCCGCCTCGAGCTGGTCCACGTTCATCTGCAGCAGCTGCGCCACCGTGTAACCCGACATCTTGGCGTAACCCTGGTTGACCTCCAGCAGCCGGCCGTCCGCGCCGATGATCCAGAAGCCGTCCAAGGCAGTGTCGAGCACGCGCTTGTAGCGCTGCCGCGCCGCGATGCGCTCGGTGACGTCCTCGGCGGTGATGACCGAGCCGTACACCGCGCCCCCGTCGTTGCGCAGTGGCGTCGCCGTGCAGTCAAGGATCAGGCGCGGCCCGCCGTCCCGGCCCAGCCGCACCTGGCCGCGCCAGAGCAGGCCGTTGGCGAGCGCGGCGCGCATGCCGGCCAGCGCGGCCGGATCGCTGTCCAGCAGGGCCAACATGAACTGCTGGCGCGCGGCGCGCCCGGGGACGGCCTGGCGCAGCAGTGCGTAGGCGGCGCGGTTACGCCATTGTACCCAGCCGGCCAGGTCGGTCACGAAGACCGGCATCGCCGTCGAGGACAAGGCCAGCGAGCGCGTGCGCAATTGGGCGTTGGTCTCGGCCAGGGCATGGGCCTGCAGCGACAACTGGTGGTAGGGCTTGCGCACGCTGGCGACGAACATGGCCTGGAACAGCAAGCCGTAGCTGAGCAGCTTGTACAGGTGGCCGAACAGATTGCGCAGGTCGGCCATGATTTCATGATTGATCAGCAGCAGCCCGCTGAGCGCCCCGGCGAACGCGGCGAGGTACAACGGCCGCAGGCTGTCGGCGTCGGCGCCGGCGCCGCGCGCCAGTCGCCGGTAGCGCCAGGCACTGGGCAGCAGCAGCGCCGCCGCCAGGCCTTCTAGGATGTTTTTCAGGCTGAAATAGTCCATCGCGCCGTCTCCGCCGGGTAGCTCGGCTTCGTGCCAGAACACGCCCCACAGCAACAGCAGGTTGAGCGCGGCGGCGCCGGCCAGCAAGCCGTAGCGGCCAAGCCGACTGGGACGCCGCAGATGCGGATAAAAACTCACGCCGAGCAGCGTCAGCGCCACGATGAGGCGGGCCGCCAGCCAGAATGCCGTGGATTTTTTCGCCGTCGACGGCGTGATCAGGTCCGGCATGCCGCGGAACGACAGCGCATGGGCCAAGTCCAGCCAGCCGGCCGAAAACAGCGCGACGGCGATCAACAGCCAGGAAGCGGAGACGGCGTTGGACGGGGTGTACCAGAGAGTGGCGAAGACCAGGAAGGCGACGACGATGGAGGCGAACTCAAGCAGCGTATGCAGGGGCAGGTAGTGACGGAAGGGAATGTCAACCTGGCCCCAGGGCAGCAGCACCAGCAGCGCCACCAGCAGCGCCAGCGCCACGGCGAGGCCATCGTGCCGCGCCGGCGCCGGCCTGATGTGCTTAACCATGTTCTCCTATCGCGCCATTCATTGTTGCGTCTGGCCTGCCAACAGCACGGCGGGCGCCGTGCCGTGCTGGGCGGTCAGACCTCCAGGCCCATCGCCTTGAGCAAGGCCATGCCGTCTATGGGTTTGGCGATGCAGCGCTCGGCCCCGGCCGCCAACAGCTCGCTTTCGTTCTCGGCCGTCAAATAACCGCTCATGGCGATCACGCGCACACTGTCCAGCCCCGCGCTTTGCTTGATCTGGCGGCACACCTCGGTGCCGCTCAGGCCCGGCATCATCAGGTCCAGCAACATCACGTCTGGGATGAAACTCTGCGCCAGGCAGCCGGCGTCGAAACCGTTGTGCGCCGTCTCGACCACGACGTCGTAGTCACCACCGCCGATCAGTTCGCGCAGGAAACCCACCACGCCCATGTCGTCGTCGACGATCAGCACGCGCAGCGGCCCCTTGTTGCCAGCCGGATTCCACTGGCGTGCAAAGCGTTCGACTTCTTCGCGGCGAAACCGGCGGTGGCCGCCCGGCGTCACCTCGGCCTGCAACAGATTGCGTTGCGCCCAGCCGCGCACGGTGACGGGCGACACCATCATCCAGTTGGCCACTTCGGTGGGGGTCAGGTAGGGGCGGTCTTTGGGATCTTTGGACATATTCACGCTGCACAATTGAGTCCTCATTTTAAGCGATTTCGCCTAGAACCCTGCGATTGCTTCCGGCGCGGCCGAAACGCCCGCGCCGACGGCGGCTTTGGCCGGGATCTATTGAACCCCGTTGAAATCGGAGAAGGCCTGATCGGCGTTCTGTCCTTAAACTTGCGCCTCTGTCAGAACGTCGCCGGTCTTGGCAACATGCTTTTCCAACGCTGTCAGGCAATTCTTAAACGGCTCAAGATCGCGACGTAGCCAAACGGAGCGCATTCCAGACGGTGATATGAAGATGCCACGCTTGGCGCAGCTCGTTGGATGCCCGAACCTGTCCAGATGCTGGCTGCTCTAGGGAGAACGCCACGACGGCGGTCTCCGTGGCCTCTTCGACTCGGTTTTTGAGCTTGGGTTTCTTGCGGTTTGCGTCAATGAGTGCATCGACACCGTGCGGTGGTCAAGTAATTTCGGACACAATGATAGGTTCACGTTCTGCCATTTTCTGTTAGTAGAAAGCGGGCGGCAGATTGCCCAATGCTGAATTGATGCGCTTGCAGTTAAGCTTTCAATGATTTCGTTAATTTTTTTACATGGGTACTTTGATTCCAATCAGATGATGAAACGAGGGACGTCATGTGATTCCCCGTCTCGTCATCCGGTGGCGTCGGAAGACGAGTAGATGTGGATGGATCAAGAAAATGCCGCCTGTCCTTTCCGAGGCGAGCGGCTCAGACTGCCAAAGGTTAATTGGTTGACCGCTGTTCTAACGACTGCTCATGCAGGCGTACCGTAACTGCTGCCTTGCATGAGCCGTCCATCGATAGAGCCCATGTGACGGACGTGGATGTGTTTCTTGCCGTCAGCGCATACCACTGAATGCAGTTGAACCTGGGTGCTGCCACAGAATGGACAATGCATACTCAGTCCTCCATGGATTTGGTATCGACCGTGCAGGTTAGGCACAGGGCGGATCGAATCGAAGTCCGGTTCATCTACAACTCCTTGTGGTGACACGGTCAGTGAATGTAGCTTGATGATTATATTCTACTTTGTTGAATATATTCCGTGGATTGTGAGTCTCATCAGGGCCAAGCTTGGTACCGATGAGAAGAAATTACGAGCAGGTGCGTCAATCCTTGGCGCGCAATATCAAAGAGCTTCGAGGCCAACACGGCTTGTCGCAGGAAGCGCTCGCCCTTAGCGCGGACGTGGATCGTACCTATGTCAGCCAGATTGAGCGTGGCGTAGGTAACCCATCTCTGTTAGTGCTGTGTAAGCTGGCTGCAATATTGGAGAAAGATGTACTTGAGTTACTTGGAGCCGGGAAAAATGATGGTCTTTGAGCCGGGTGCTACACTTCATTAATCCACTGTGCCTGAGTGAATGCATTGCATAGCGTTGTTTTGAGGGCATGAACAAAAAAAAATGTATATGGAAGTGACTACGAAATGTAGGTCATGCATTCACTTTCCAGTAAAAATGGCCTTTGTAAGGTAATACTTCCTGTTCAACGTCTAAACGTATGGCAGATAAAAAAAACCTCGCGGCTTGCGAGGTTTTTTTGCTTCAGGCGCATCGCCAGACAGGCTAGCGTGTCCCGACTCCTTTTGGCGGAGCAGCCGTCACGCTTAGCGCCGTGTCGAGCGCCTCCATGAACTCGGGTACGTTGATGGGCTTGGTCAGATAGCGCAGGAAGCCGGCGTCGAGGCCTTTGCGCACGTCACGCGGCAGGGCGTTGGCCGACAAGGCGATGACGGGGATGTGCGCCGTCAGCGGATCGACGCGCAGCAAGCCCAGCACCTCGGTGCCGCTGATGCCGGGCAGGTTGATGTCCATCAGGATCAGATCGGGCTGGTGCTGGCGCGCCAGCGCGATGCCGAGGTGGCCATCGACGGCGCTGAGCATGCCCAGGTCGCTGCGGCGGGCGATCAATTGCTCGACCAGGATCAGGTTGGCCGGATTGTCCTCCACATACAGCACCTTGCGGCGCGGCGCATCGAGCGGCGCATCAGCCGATGGCTCCCGGCCCATATTCCCGGCATGCTCGCCGAGTTGCAGTTCAGGAGCAGATGAGGCTGCCAATTCGATCCAGAACAGCGTGCCGACCCCGACCTCGCTCTCTACCCCCAGCGTGCCGCCCATCAGTTCGACCAACTGCTTGGTGACCACGAGGCCGATGCCGGTGCCTTCCTCGGTGCCGGCTTCCTGTCCCAGCCGGTTAAACGGCTGGAATAATTGTTGCAATTGCTCGGCGCTCAGGCCGTTGCCGGTGTCGCGCACGCTCAGGCGCACCCGTTCGCCATGCCGTTTGCATTCCACCTGCACGCTGCCGCCCGTGCGGTTGTATTTGATCGCATTCGACAGCAGGTTGATGACCACCTGTTTGACGCGCGTCAGGTCGGCATGTACGTAGAACGGCTGGTCGAGTGTAGGGAAGGACAGCGTGATATGGCGTTTTTGCGCTTGCGGCATGATCATGGCGCGGCAATCGCGCAAGACTTCGGTGAGCGCCATCGCCTCGCGCGACATGGCGACCCGCCCCGATTCGATCATCGACAGGTCGAGAATTTCATTGATCAGGCGTAGCAGATACCAGCCGCCGTTGAGGATCTGGTCCAGCGAGCGTTGCTGCGATGCGCTGGGCGGCGGCGTGTCCGACGCCATCAGCTGGGCAAAGCCCAGTACCGCGTTGAGCGGCGTGCGCAACTCATGGCTCATGCTCGACAGAAATTCCGACTTGGCGCGGTTGGCCTTGTCCGCTTGCGCACGCGCATTTTCCAGTTCCACGCTATTGTCGCTCAGCACGCGATTGAGCAACTCGCGCTCCTGTTCCGCATGCTTGCGCACGGTATTGTCGGTGCCGATCAGCAGATAGCCGATGATGGCGTCCTCCGCATCGCGCAGCGCCGTCACCGAGACGATCGCCGGGAAGCGGCTGCCATCCTTGCGCACATATGTCAGCTCATAACTGTCTTCGATGCCGCGCGACGCCTTGTAGACGAGCGCGTCAAAACCGGGCGCGATCAGCGTACCGATTTCCTCGGAGAGGGCGGTGGCGCGGCTGATGACCTCGGCCGGATCGGATATGCCGGCCGGCGTGATCTGGTTGATCACCTCGTCTGCCTGATAGCCCAGCATGCGCTCGGCGCCGACATTGAATAATTGGATCACACCCTGTGCATCGGTGGCGATGCAGGAAAAATAGGGGCTGTTGAAGATGGCTTCCTGTAGTACGCCCGCTTTCAGGAGCGCAGGCTGGGCTGCGCGCGCGGCGATGCCGGCACGGTGAATGTCGTTCATGCTTACTGCCCTTGGTTCGCAACGGCCGCTTCCGGTCGGATTGGGCTGGCTGCATATTGTTGAGCGACAGGCGCTGTGGTTTTGTGAAAGACGCTGCTGTCTGTGTTGCTAAACCACATGACAAAGGATATTTTAGCAAATTTCCTTCCCATCGCCGCGTGCATCACGCGGACAAGACGGACGGCTTGGCGCGGGCAGTCAGTTGCACCAGATTTCGCCCGCACCGGCACTGCGGCAAGTGCCGCCGCGCTGGTGGCCGCCAACATGCCGTCGTCGACCGCCCGTATCGAGGTCAGGCGCTTGCGCGTGATGCGCGCCTGGGTCTATCCGGAAGCGGCGCTGCTGGCCCAGACGGCCTTCCAGCCGGGCAGCCGGCTGACGTCGATCACGCTGCAAACGCTGGAATGGAACGCCGGCCTTGACGTGCTGCTCAATGCGACGATCACCTCCAGCATGTCTTCAGGCAATCCGATGGCAGCGCGTATCTCCCTCCAGAAACCCGACCGGTCAGCGCCGTGTTCCCGCACTATCCGGCGCAATCATCATTCGACGGCCATGCGGCCCGAGCGTTGCCACGTCCACATCAGGCCGATGCCGGTCGAGGTGCCGCTGTTCTGGCGCAGCAGGGGGCTGGTACGGTTGGCGGCGCTTGCGTAGTTGTCGTAGCGTAAAAAGGCAAAGGCGCGCCAGTCCTGGTGTAGCCGGTAGGAACCACCCAGGCCCAGGCGCGTGAGCATCAACCCGCTTTTTGCCGCATACGCCGGGCGCTTTCCGGTGGCAAAGGCGGGGCTGATGCCATAAAAATAATCGTTGATGGCGGCATTGCCCAGCACGGCGCCGACGCTGGCGTCCAGGTGCCATGCCTGCTGATCGCCTTGCAGCGCGTACACGAGGCGCGGCTCGAACGTGGCGCCCTGGCGACGCAGGCCGCCGCGCGCTTCGATGACGGCGCGCAAGGGCAGTTCCAGGCCCAGGCGGCTGTTGCGGGTTGGTTCGGCCAGCTTGATTTTCAGGCGCGGGCCAAATTCCACCAGGGTGCCCAGGTCCCGCATGCCGCGCCGGGCCGGCACGTCGCTGGACCTGGCCGGCAAGGACAGGGCGAAACCCACGTCGAATTCCACCCGCTCCGTATCGAGCAGGCGCGCGCCCACGCCGGAGCGGTCGGCGCGCAAGACTTTCCCGCGATAAATCAAATAGGGCAGGGCCAGGCTGCGCGTCGAGCGCTCGCTGGCGCCGGGATAGGCCGGCGTGACGGCCGTGCCGCCAAATACGCCCGCTTCCCATAAAGGCAACGCTGGTTCTGCGGCGCACGCCGGCGCCATGGCGGCGAAGAGGGCAGAGGCGGCCAGCAAGGTAGGCGCGGGGCTCATCGAGGGATTCCGCAAGGCTTGCCCACCGGCAGCGATTCCAGTGCCTTCTCGCTGAGCGCGCTCGATTGACCGCTTTTCTTTGCCAGCGCGATGGCCTGGCGGAAATGAAATTCGGCCGCATCGTAGCGGCAGGCCCCGCTGGCGGCGCGTCCCGCCTGGTGATGCAGCCGCGCCTGCCAAGCGAAGTCGCCATGGCCCAGTTCGGCATTGTCGGCCGCGGCCGCATAGTTGCGCATGGCTCGCTCCCAGTCGCCCTGGCTGGCCGATTCGCGGGCGAACTGCTCCTGTTGCGCCGCCGTGCGCAGTTCGGTTTGCGTGGAGCAGGCGCCCACCGCCATCAAGACCAGTGGCAGGATGAGGCAAGCGCGGAAGGGGAGCAGTGTGGACATGGCGCCACTGTAGCGCATGCGCAGGCGCGCACGTTTGCGCGCTACGCATGAATTGGAGATTTCCCCCGGCATGGATGACATATAATTTGCACACGACGTTGTTATTTTTGACAGTACACCTCACGGGAGCACCATGTTTTCACGCAAATTCCATTCTTGTGCACAGCTGATGCTGGCCACCTTGCTGATGGGCTTTATCGCCGCGTCCCCGGCGCGCGCGCAACAAGCGGCCGTCAAATTGCCGAATGTGGTGATCCTGGCCACGGGCGGCACCATCGCCGGCAGCGGCGCCGACAGCACCACCACCGTCGGCTACACCTCGGCCACCGTGGGCGTCGAGCGCCTGATCGCGGCCGTGCCGGAACTGAAAAAAGTAGCCAATGTGAAAGGCGAGCAAGTGTTCCAGATCGCCAGCGAAAGCATGGGCAATAGCCACTGGCTGGCCCTGGCCAAGCGCATCAACGTGCTGCTGGCCTCGAACGATGTCGATGGCGTGGTCGTGACGCACGGCACGGACACCATCGAGGAAACGGCGTATTTCCTGAATCTGACCGTGAAAAGCCATAAGCCGGTGGTGGTGGTGGGCGCAATGCGTCCGTCGACCGCCATCTCGGCTGACGGCCCGATCAACCTGTACAACGCCGTGATGCTGGCCGGCAGCAAGGAAGCCTTGGGCAAGGGCGTGCTGGTGGCCTTGAACGACCAGATCAACGCCGCGCGCGAAGTGACCAAAACGAATACCTCGACGACCGACACCTTCAAGTCGCCGGAACTGGGCATGCTCGGCTATATCCAGGGCAGCAAGGCCTTTTTCTACCGCCAGTCGACGCGCAAGCACACGCTGGAATCGGAATTTGACATCAGCAAGCTCGATGCCCTGCCACAAGTGGACATCGTCTATGGCTACGCCAACATGAACCGGGTCGGCATGGACGCCTTCATTGCCGCCGGCGCCAAGGGCATCATCCACGCGGGCGTGGGCGATGGCAGCGTGGCCGCGCAAATGAAGCCGGCCCTGGTGGAAGCGCGCCAGAAGGGCGTGCTGATCGTGCGGTCGAGCCGCGTCGGTCAGGGCATCGTGGCGCGCAATGGCGAAGCCAATGACGATGAACTCGACAGTGTCGTGTCCGACACCCTGAACCCGCAAAAAGCCCGCATCCTGCTGATGCTGGCCTTGACCAAGACCAACAGCACGCAAGAAATCCAGCGTATTTTCTACACGTATTGATCCTTGTCGCGCCAGGCCAGCCGTATCGGTTGAGCCTGGCTGATTTACGCTTGCCCGCTTTGCTGCCATACTTCGCTTCTGAATAACTTCCTGGCAGAAGCAGCAACACTGTTCCTTGTCCCCTGTCCATGGCTATCCTGTCCGACATCATCCTGTATCCGATCAAATCGTGCGCCGGCATCCACTTGCAGGAGGCAGTGCTCACGCATTCAGGGCTGATGAGCGAGCACGTGTTCGACCGCGAATGGATGGTGGTGGACGAGCAAGGCCGCTTCCTGACCCAGCGCGAACATCCGCGCATGGCGCTGATCGTGCCGTCCATCAAGGCCACCACGCTGGAATTGCGCGCGCCGGGCATGCTGCGCCTGGAAATCGAGCTGGGCTTGCCGCATCCGCAATTGGCGCCCATGCTGGAGGTGCAGGTGTGGGACGATAGCGTGCGCGCCTACGATTGCGATGAGGTCACGGCCACCTGGTTTTCCAACGCCATCGGCGTGCCATGCCGCCTGGCGCGCTTTCACCCGGACGTGGTGCGCGCCACCAGCACCAAGTGGACGGACGGTGTGGTGGCCTCGACCATGTTTGCCGACGGCTACCCGGTGCTGATCGCGGGCAGTGCCTCGCTAGCCGATGTCAATGACAAGTTGCGCGCCGCCGGCCGCGAGGCGCTGCCGATGAACCGGTTCCGCCCCAACCTCGTGATCGGCGACATCGGCGCCTTCGAGGAAGACTACGCTGCGTTCCTGCAATTCGGCGCCACCGTATTAAAACCCGTCAAACCGTGCTCGCGCTGCCCGATTCCGTCGGTGGATCAGGCCACGGGCGTGCCGGGACCAGACCCGCTCGACGTCATGCATGGCTATCGCACCAAGCCCGAGCTCGATGGCGCCATCTGCTTCGGCATGAACGCCATCGTCACCGACGGCGGCGACGAGCGTATCGTGGTAGGGCAGGACATCGGTTTCGAACTGGCATTTTAAGCATGGCGCCCGTACAGAAGGGTTTAAGGTTTCTATGAATCAAGCAATACCGCCGGACCCGCGCATTGCCAGCCTCGAAGCCGAAAATCAGGCCTTGCGCGCGCGCATGGCTTTCCTGTTGGAACAGGTCGAGCGCAACCATGACATCATGTGCCGCCACCAGGCGTTCGACCTGGAAATCGTCAGCGCGTCCACGTTTCCCGAATTGATCGGCACCATTTTTCGCACCTTGCCCGTGATTTCCGACCTCGACGGCGTCACTTTGAGCTTGCTCGACGAGGATGACGATATCGTGCTGGTGATGGAAAAGCTGGGCGTCGATTTCAGCGCCTTTCCGCAGTTGCTGTTCGTGCATGCCGTGGCGGAGCTGGGTTTTGCTGCACCAAAGCCCGTGGCCGAGGGGGAGGCGGCCTTGCCGCCGTTGCCGCTGCTGGGACAGTTCGATGCACTCGTGCATGGCCCGCGCTTTCCGCAGATCGACGCTCCCCTGCGCAGCGTGGCGCTGGTGCCCTTGCTGCGCAACAAGCGCCTGATTGGCAGCCTGAACCTGGCCAGCGGCGACGTGACGCGCTTTACTCCCTCGCTGGGCACGGATTTCATCAAGCACATGGCCTCCATCATCGCCATTTGCCTGGAAAACGTGATCAGCAATGAAATGCTGAAATACATCGGCTTGACCGATTCCCTGACGGGCGTCTATAACCGGCGCTATATCGACCGCCGGCTGCTGGAAGAAATCGCCCGCGCGCGGCGCCAGAACTATTGCATTTCGTGCATGTATATCGATATCGACCATTTCAAGCTGGTCAATGACACCTATGGCCACCAGGGTGGCGATGAAGTGTTGCGCGAAGTGGCCACGCGCATCCGCACGGAATTGCGCCGCTCCGACGCGCTGGGCCGCTTCGGCGGCGAGGAATTCGTCGTCCTGCTGATCGACGCCGACCTCGATAGCGCGACCTTTGTTGCCGAACGCATCCGCGCCAGCATCGCCGGCACCATGTTTGACTTGCCGGGCAGCGCGCAGGCGTGGGTCAGCGTGTCGATCGGCGTGGCCAGCCTGGAAGCAGACGCGGCGCTGCTACCGATCGAAACGGTGGCGCAGCAACTGGTGGCGCACGCCGACCAGGCCCTGTATCAGGCCAAGGCCGATGGCCGCAACAAGGTCATCAGCTGGCAGGCACCGCCCGACTAATTATTTTAATAGTAAAGTTTCAGCCTTGGCCACGGCGTCGGCCGTGCCGCGCAGCACCACCACGTCGCCGCTGGCCAGCTGCGTCTCGGGGGTAACATCGAGGCTGCCGCGGCCGCGGCGGATGGCTGTCACAAACGCGCCGCAACCAGCCACGTCGATCGTGCTCAACGGCAAGCCCACGCACTGCGCGCCGTCGTTGACGGTGACCGTATGCAGGCGTTCCAGCTCGGCATCGTCGCCCGCGTCGCTGGAACCGTGGAAATAGCCGCGCAAGGAGGCGTAGCGCTCCTCGCGCGCCGCCTGCACGCGGTGCACCACGCGGCGCAGGGGCACCCCCATCATGATCAGCGCGTGCGAAGCGAGCATCAGGCTGCCTTCCATCAATTCCGGCACCACTTCGGCCGCGCCCGCGCTTTTCAGCTGGTCGAGGTCGGTGTCGTCGTGACTGCGCACGATAACGGGCAAGGTCGGCGCCATTTCTTTAAGTAGATGCAATAACTTCAGTGCCGAGGGCGTATTCGCATACGTGATCACCACGGCGCTGGCGCGGTAGATGCCGGCCGCCACCAGGCTTTCGCGCCGGCCCGCGTCGCCATACGACACGTGGGCGCCGGCCAGCTGCGCTTCCTGCACCCGTTCCGGGTCCAGGTCCAGCGCGTGGTATTCGATCTTTTCTTCTGTCAGCAGGGTGGCCAGGCTTTGCCCGCTGCGCCCGAAGCCGGCGATCAGCACGTGTTTCTGCGAGGCCATGGTGCGCGTGGCGATTTTCGTCAGGGCCAGCGATTGCATCATCCAGTCGTTGGCGGCCAGTTTCATGACGATGGCGTCGGACTTGGCGATGAGGAAGGGCGCCACCAGCATCGACAGCACCATGGCCGCCAGCACCACTTGCACGACGAACGGGTCCATCAGCTTGATGCCGCCGGCCAGGTTCAGCAGCACGAAGCCGAACTCGCCCGCCTGCGCCAGTCCCAGTCCCGTGCGCAAGGCCACGCCGTTGCTGGACCCGAACAGCCGGGCCAGGCCCGCGATCAGGGCGAATTTCAGCAGCACGGGGCCGCACAGCAGCAGCAAGACCAGCCACCAGTTGTCGAGTACCACGCGGATATTGAGCAGCATGCCGACGGTGATGAAGAACAGGCCCAGCAGCACGTCGCGGAATGGCTTGATATCCTCTTCCACCTGGTGCTTGAATTCCGTCTCGGAAATGAGCATGCCGGCAACAAACGCCCCCAGGGCCAGCGACAGCCCGGCCCGTTCCGTGATCCAGGCCGCACCCAGCGTGATCAGGAGCAGGTTGAGCATGAACAATTCTTGCGAGCGGCGCTTGGCGACGATGGTGAGCCAGCCCCGCACCAGTTTCTGGCCGATGAACAAGAGCAAAATGAGTACGACCAGGGCCTTGCCGCCGGCCCAGGCCAGGGTTTCGGCCAGGTTGTCCGAATCGCGCGTGAGGGCGGGAATCAGGATCAGCAGCGGCACCACGGCCAAGTCCTGGAACAGCAAAATGCCGATGATCTTGCGGCCGTGTTCGCTTTCGAGTTCCAGCCGTTCCGTGAGCATTTTGGAGACGATGGCCGTCGACGACATGGCCAGCGCACCGCCCAGGGCGAACGCGGCTTGCCAGCTCAGGTGGATGTAGGCGGACAGGTAGCGCCCGACAAACCAGCCGAAGACGACGGTGGCAATGATGGTGGTGACCACTTGCGCCATGCCAAGGCCGAAAACGATGCGCCGCATGGCGAGGAACTTGGGCAGAGAAAACTCGAGCCCGATGGAAAACATCAGGAAGACGACGCCGAACTCGGCAAGGGTGTGACTGGCCTCGTTTTCCGCTGCCAGGCCCAGCGCGTGGGGGCCAATGACGATGCCGACGGCCAGGTAGCCCAGCATGGGCGGCAAATGCAACATTCTGAAAGCGACCACGCCCAGCACGGCGCTGCCGAGTAACATCAGGGTCAGTTCAAGCGAGGAAAACATGGGTTGCCCGGTACGGTCAATGGAAATCGTTGTTTGTTGTGACTGGCAAGTTTTTTGCTTTCCTAATTCGTTTATACTTTGGGCATGAGTGTAACCCATGAAAAAACAATGCTGAAAGCTTTTGATCGAATTGACATGCAAGCGACGACCGAGCGCGCCGTCGCGCTGGCCCGCACCACCTTGCAGATCGAGTCCGACGCCATCGTTGCGCTGCACGCGCGCCTGGCCACGGACGACAGCGTGGGCCGCGCCGTGGCGATGTTGCTGCAATGCAAGGGCCGTGTCGTCGTCTCCGGCATCGGCAAGTCTGGCCATATCGCGCGCAAGATTGCCGCCACCCTCGCTTCCACCGGCACGCCGGCCCTGTTCGTGCATCCGGCCGAAGCGGCCCATGGCGACTTGGGCATGGTCACCTCGGACGATGCTTTTATTGCCATATCGTACTCCGGCGAATCGTCGGAACTGATGGCCATCATGCCCGTCGTCAAGCGCATGGGTGGCGTGCTCATTTCCATGACGGGCAAACCGAACTCCAGCCTGGCCCAGCTGGCCGACGTGCACCTCGATATTTCTGTTGAGAAAGAAGCCTGTCCGCTGAACCTGGCGCCGACGGCCAGCACCACCGTCACCCTGGCCTTGGGCGACGCGATCGCCGTGGCCTTGCTCGACTTGCGCGGCTTCAAGGAAGAAGATTTCGCCCGCTCGCACCCGGGCGGCGCCCTGGGCCGTCGTCTGCTCACGCATGTGCATGACGTCATGCGCAGCGGCGAACGGGTACCGAAGGTGCCCGTGGACGCTTCCTTGCTGCAGGCGCTGGAAGAAATGACGAAGAAGGGCATGGGCATGACGGCCATCGTCGACGCGGACAACCGCCCCGTGGGCGTGTTTACCGATGGCGACTTGCGCCGCATGTTCGAGCGCGTGCAGGATTTCACGCAAGTGGCGATCCGCGACGTCATGCATGCGCAACCGCGCAGCATCGCGCCCGAACGCCTGGCTGTCGATGCCGTGGCCGTGATGGAGCAGTTCCGCATCAACCAGATGCTGGTCGTCGATGCCGACGGCAAGCTGGTGGGCGCCCTGCATATCCATGACCTGACGCAAGCGAAGGTGATCTAATGGATAGCGTAGCGGACAACCTGGCGCGCGCGGCCAAGGTCAAACTGATGATCTTTGACGTCGATGGCGTGCTCACCGACGGCAGCCTGCATTTCGGCCCCGATGGCGAGATGATGAAAACGTTTAATGTGTATGATGGCCTGGGCATCAAGCTGCTGCAGGAATCGGGCGTGCAGACGGCCATCATCAGCGCGCGCCGCTCGGCCATTACGGCCCGCCGCGCGCAAGACCTGGGCATTACTCATGTGCACCAGGGCGGTCACGACAAGCTGACGCCGTTTCGCGAACTGCTGGCGCTGACGGGCTTGACGGAAGAGCAATGCGGCTATATCGGCGACGATGTCATCGATGCGCCCATCCTGCGCCGCGTGGGCTTTGCCGTCAGCGTGCCGGGCGGGCGTCCGGAAGCGCTGGACCTGGCGCACCATGTGACGCAAGCCGGCGGCGGGCGCGGCGCGGTGCGCGAAATCTGCGAATTCCTGCTGCGCGCCCAGGACAACTATGCGCGCGTCATGGCGCCGTTCCTGGAGTGAGGCGCGGCGCCTCGCCAGTGACCTTTGAAAGAGTGAAGCCCTATGCGTAAGCCAGGAGGCGCCCATCGCTGGCGCATGATTTTTACCGTGCTGGGCGCGGTCGTCGTCGCGCTCGGCAGCTTTTGGCTGCTCGAAGTGATGAACAAGAATAGCCAGGACATCACGGCCAGCAAGCATCTGGATGAGCCCGACTATTTCATCACCAATTTCAGCATGGTGCGCATGGACTTGACGGGTAAGCCCAGCTATATCGTGTCGGGTACCAAGCTCACGCATTATCCGCTGGACGATTCGTCCGATATCGACCAGCCCTTCGTGCGCAAGCTCACGCCCGGCATGCCGCCGTTGAATATGAATGCGGAACTGGCGCATATCGACCAGGACAATACCCGGCTGCAACTGTACCGCAAGGTCGTGATCGACCGGGTGGCCAGTCCGAAGGCGCAGAACCTGACAGTCAAGACGGAAGCGCTGACGGTGTTCCCGGATGAGGAAAGAATGGAAACGGACGTGCCTGTCGATATTCTGACGGGCGCCTCGCGCATCAATGGCATCGGCATGAAGGCCAATAATGCCACCGGCGTGGTGGAAGTGCAGAATGCGCTGCGCATGGTCCTCCCGCCGAAACCGCGCCCGGCCGCGGCGGCAAAATGACAGAATGAAACAAGGAAACCATACTATGAAGAATATCTTGCTGATGACCGTATTTTCCCTGGCCATCATGGGCGTGGCGCATGCCGAGAAGGCCGATTCCGAGAAGGAAGCCGTCATCACGGCACGTAGCGGCCACGTCGATGACGTCAAGCAGGTGCGTACCCTGACGGGCGACGTCGTGCTGGTCAAGGGGACGCTGACCATGAAGGCGGGCCGGGCCCTGATCACGGAAGACCCGCAAGGCTACCAGTTCATTACTTTCTGGGCCGATCCCGGCAAGCTGGCCACCTTCCGCCAGAAGCGCGATGGCGCGGGCGACCTGTGGGTCGAAGGCGAAGCAGAGCGCGTGGAATACGACAACAAGACGGAAGTGGTAAAACTGTTTTCCAAGGCCAAGGTGACGCGCCTGGAAGGCTCGAAAGCGACCGACGTGGCCAATGGCGCCTTCATTTCGTATGACAGCCGCAAGGAAGAGTTTGCGATGGAAAATTCCAACAGCGGCACCAGCACCCCGGATGGCGGCAGCGTGCGCATGGTGATCCAGCCGAAGACCAAGGCACCGGCGGCGGAGAAAGCGCCGGCCACGCCTGCGCCAGGAAATAAATAATGGACAATACACGTTGCGGCAGCACCCTGATCGTTCGCGGGCTGCAAAAAACCTATGGCAAGCGGCAGGTCGTGCATGACGTCTCGCTGCAAGTCGAATGTGGCGAAGTGGTGGGTTTGCTGGGGCCGAACGGCGCCGGCAAGACCACCTCGTTCTACATGATCGTCGGCCTGGTGCCGTCGGACGGCGGCAGCATCGATATCAGCGGCGTGGACATTTCCCGCCTGCCGATCCACCGCCGCGCGCAGATGGGCCTGTCGTATCTGCCGCAGGAAGCGTCTGTGTTTCGCAAGCTGACGGTGGAAGATAATATCCGCGCCGTGCTGGAAATCCAGACCGTCGAAGGCCGTCCCCTGAAGAAGGCCGAGATCGAGGAGCGCCTGGATAAACTGCTGGCCGACTTGCAGATTGAAAAGTTGCGCGAGAACCAGGCGCTGTCCCTGTCGGGCGGCGAGCGGCGCCGCGTGGAAATTGCCCGCGCGCTGGCTACCGACCCGCGTTTCGTGCTGCTCGACGAACCGTTTGCCGGTGTCGACCCCATCGCCGTGATCGAGATCCAGCGTATCGTGCGCTTCTTGAAGGAGCGCAATATCGGCGTGCTGATCACCGATCATAATGTGCGCGAGACGCTGGGTATCTGCGACCGTGCCTACATCATCAACCAGGGCTCCGTGCTGGCGTCGGGACGCCCCGATGACATCATCGCCAACGAGTCGGTACGCCGGGTCTATCTGGGCGAACACTTCCGTATGTGAGCCAATGAAACAATCATTGCAGCTGCGCACTTCGCAGCACCTGGCACTGACGCCGCAGTTGCAGCAATCGATACGCCTGTTGCAATTGTCTACCCTGGAATTGCACCAGGAACTAGAGCAACTGCTGACGGACAATCCCTTGCTCGAGCGCCTCGATGACCCGCTCGACCGTTCGCTGCGCCTGCTGTCCGACGGGGCATTGAGTTCCACGGCCGCGCCGGCCGAAGCACCGCCCCAGCCGCCAGGCCAGGATGCGCCTGCAGCACCGGCCGAAGCAGAAACCTTTGACGGCGAGGCGGGCGAGGGCCCGGCCGCCGCGGATGGCGGCGACAGCGACTGGAGCGAGGCGAGCCGGGGCAAGGCGCCCGACGACGAAGATTCCCGTCCGCAACTCGAAGCCCACCACTGCACCCTGCGCGAACACTTGATGGAGCAGATGCGCGTGACGGTGCTCGAATTGCGTGACCGCGCGCTGGTCGAGCTGATCATCGATGCGCTCGACGACAATGGCTACCTGGAAGAGTCGCTCGACGACATCCTGGCGCGCCTGCCGGAAGAACTGGAAATCGACGCCGACGAGATGCGCACGGCCTTGTCTCTGCTGCAAAGTTTCGATCCGCCCGGCGTGGGCGCGCGCAATGCGTCCGAATGCCTGGCGCTGCAAATCAAGCGTTTGCCGCATATTGCCATGGTGACGCGGCGCATGGCCCTTGTTATCGTGGAAAAGCATCTGGCCTGGTTTGCCCAGCGCGATTTCAACAAGCTGAAAAAAGCACTCGATTGCGATGAGGAAGACTTGCGCGAAGCACAGACCGTGATTCGCCAGTGCAATCCGCATCCGGGTGCCGTCTTTGCCTCGGATGTGTCCGATTACGTGGTGCCCGACGTCGTCGTCAAGCGCGCGCGCAATGGCTGGCAAGTGACCCTGAACAATGACGTCATGCCGCGCCTGCGCGTCAACGCCATGTACGCCAACCTGCTCAAGCAGGGCAAGGGTGAGGGTGCCATGGGCGCACAGTTGCAGGAAGCCAAGTGGCTGATCAAGAATATGCGCCAGCGCTTCGACACGATCCTGCGCGTGGCGCAGGCGATAGTAGAAAGACAAAAGAACTTTTTCTCGCATGGGGCCGTTGCCATGCGCCCCCTTGTGCTCCGTGAAATAGCTGATACACTGGGTTTACACGAGAGTACGATCTCGCGGGTAACAACTCAAAAGTACATGCTGACCCCGCACGGCATGTTCGAGTTGAAATATTTCTTTGGTAGCCACGTCGCCACCGAAGCGGGGGGCGAAGCGTCATCGACGGCGATACGGGCATTGATCGTGCAACTGACAGGAGCTGAAGACCCTAAAAATCCTTTATCCGACAGTAAGATTGCGGACATGCTGGGGGAACAAGGCATGGTGATTGCGCGACGTACTGTTGCCAAATACCGGGAAGCGTTGAAAATTCCGCCAGTGAGCCTGCGTAAGTGTTTGTAAGTTTTTTTCGGTTCCTCTGCGGGCCGGAGTCGATGGACCGCACGAACCCGATCATCTTTAGGAGTGTGTATGAATCTCACCATCAGCGGACATCATCTCGAAGTCACACCAGCCATCCGTGAATACGTACAAACGAAGCTGGAGCGTGTGAAACGTCATTTCGATCAAGTTATCGATATT
Organism: Janthinobacterium kochi; assembly: GCF_051380715.1. Classification (NCBI taxonomy): domain Bacteria; kingdom Pseudomonadati; phylum Pseudomonadota; class Betaproteobacteria; order Burkholderiales; family Oxalobacteraceae; genus Janthinobacterium; species Janthinobacterium kochi. The sequence continues at coordinate 33,487 of NZ_JBNYXO010000022.1, read as the reverse complement.
GCCGTGATTCTGACCGTGGATAACCTCAAAGAGAAAGAAAAACGTCAAAAGGCCGAAGTCAACCTGCGTCTGAGTGGCAAGACCGTCTACGTGGAAAGCCTGGCGCACGACCTGTATGCCGCCATCGATACCCTGATCGACAAGCTGGACAGGCAAGTGATGAAGTACAAAACCAAAGTGCAAGGGCACGGTAAAGAGGCGATCAAGCATCTGCCAGACAACTCAGAGGAAGACGCCGTCGTCGCCGTCTAAGGCCACCCGCTTCCAGCAGTTGTGATCAACTAAGGGCGCACATCTTGCGCCCTTTTTTGCGCCCGGACCTGTTGAACGCAATGTTCCCCGTGCAGGCGCTAGAATGTTTGCACTTTCACTTCTTTCCTGCCTGCCATGAGCGACTTCGTCCAGACCTCCATCCGCAATCGCACGGGCCACATCGTGCTCGACCGCCCGAAAGCCTTGAATTCCCTGTCGCTGGATATGGTGCGCGCGCTGAGTGCGGCCCTGCTGGCCTGGCGCGACGATCCGCAGGTGGACGCCGTCATCATTCGCTCCAGCAGCGACAAGGCCCTGTGCGCCGGCGGCGACATCCGTTTCTTTTACGATGCGGGCCTGGCCACGCCGCAAGGCGGCAGCGCCCAGCTGGAAGATTTTTTTACGGAAGAATATGCGCTAAACCATTTGATTCATTTCTATCCGAAACCGTATATCGCCGTGATGGATGGCGTAGTCATGGGCGGCGGCATGGGCGTGGCGCAAGCCGGGCCAGGCAACCGCCTGCGCATCGTCACGGGCCGCACGCGCATGGCCATGCCGGAAGTCAATATTGGTTTGTTTCCCGACGTGGGCGGCAGCTATTTCCTTTCCCGCCTGGCCGGTCAGCTGGGCCTGTACCTGGGCTTGACGGGTTTGACGATCAACGCGGCCGATGCCCTGTACACGGACCTGGCCGATGTGTACTTGCCCGAGGCGCAGATGGGCTCGCTGCTGGATCTGTTCGAATCGACGCCGGGCGAGGCCTTGCCGGTGGCCATCAAGGCACTGGCTGCGCCGTTCCACCCCGAGGTGGGGGCTTCTCCTCTGGCCACGGCGCGCGCGGCGCTGGACCGCCATTTCGGCGCCCCTTCCGTGGCCGCCATCATGGCTTCGCTGGCACAAGACGACAGCGCGTTCGCCGCCAAGGCCCTGGCGGCCATGCGCCTGCGTTCGCCGCTGATGATGTCGGTGACCCTGGAATTGCTGCAGCGTGGCGCCCGCCTGGGGGTGGCCGATTGCCTGCGCATGGAGCGCACGGTGGTGCGCCACAATTTCGCGCATGGCGAAGTGATCGAGGGCGTGCGCGCGCTCGTGGTCGACAAGGACAATGCGCCGCGCTGGAGTCCGGCCAGCCTCGACGAGGTCGATGCGGCCATGGTGGCGCGTTTCTTTGCGCCCGTCTGGCCGGCGTCAGCGCATCCACTGCGCCACCTCGACTGATTAAGCGCGCTCGCGGTGGCGCAAGACTACGCGCTCGTTCGGCCCGAAATACTGCGCCAGCCGTTCCGCCATGTACACGGAGCGGTGCTGGCCGCCCGTGCAGCCCAGGGCCACCGTCAGGTAGCTGCGGTTGTCGGACTTGAATGACGGCAACCATTTTTCGATGAAGGCGCGGATGTCGGCCAGCAGTTCCAGCGCGCTCGGTTGCGCGTCGAGGAAGGCGATCACGGGCGCGTCGCGGCCGTCGAGCGGGCGCAGCGCCAAGTCGTAATAGGGATTGGGCAAGGCCCGCACGTCGAAGACGAAATCGGCGTCCAGCGGCACGCCCAGTTTGAAGGCGAACGATTCAAAGAACAGGGTCAGCGGGGCGCGTTCGGAGGCGACGATATCCTTGATCCAGGCGCGCAATTTGTTGGCGCTCAGTTCCGAGGTGTCGATCACATGGCCCAGCTGTTCGATGGCAGACAGGCGTTCGCGCTCTTCCGAGATGCATTCGATCAGGGTGCGGCGGCTGGCCGGATTCTGGTTCGGACGCAATTCGTGCGACAGGGGATGGCTGCGCCGCGTTTCGGAGAAGCGCGCCACCAGCGAATGCGTGGTGGCCGTCAAAAACATGACCTTGACGTCGTGCCCCTGGTCGCGCAGCAGGGCCACGTTGTGCGGCAGGCTGGTCAGCGACTCGGCGCTGCGCGCATCGACGGCGACGGCCAGTTGCGGCGTACCTTCGTCGAGCAGCGTTTGCACCAGACTGGGCAGCAAGGCCGGCGGCAGGTTGTCGACACAATAATAGCCGGTATCTTCCAGCACATTGAGCGCGACGGATTTACCGGAACCGGATATTCCGGTGATAAGGACGATATGCATACGCCGATCATACAATAAAGATCGGCGCTGCGCTCCCAAGGCAATGATCTTTACAAATTATTGCAATTATTGTTCGAGCATTGCTTGTATTTAATTGTTGCCATTGACGTCAATGTGGGGTCAGACCCGTCGGGTCGGACCCCGGTAATTAGTCACCACTCATTGCCAACCGCTGGTGTAGCAGGGGGTTCGGAGAGCCTTGCTCTCCGCCTGCGCAACGGTTCGCCCTTGCAAGGGCGAACTCCTTGGCAACATTAATCGCCACTCATGGCGAGTCGTTGCCGTTCCATAAACTCCTGCAAGGTATCGATGCCGCGCAACTGCAAAATCGTGTTGCGCACGGCCGCTTCCAGCAGCACGGCGATGTTGCGGCCGGCGGCGACGGGGATGACGACCTTGCGCACGGGCAAGCCGAGCACGTCTTCCGTGGGGAACAGGAAAGGCAGGCGCTCGACTTCTTCTTCCAGCGCGTTGCGGCGCACCAGGTGCACGATCAGTTTCAAGCGCATCTTGCGGCGCACGGCTGTTTCGCCAAAGATGGCCTTGATGTCGAGCAAGCCCAGGCCCCGCACTTCCAGCAGGTTTTGCAGCAGGGGCGGGCAGCGGCCTTCGATCATGTTCGGCGCGATGCGCGAAAACTCGACGGCGTCATCGGCCACCAGGCCGTGGCTGCGCGAGATCAGCTCCAGGCCCAGTTCGCTCTTGCCCAGGCCAGAGTCGCCCGTGATCAGCACGCCTACGCCCAGCACGTCCATGAACACGCCATGCATGATGATGCGCTGCGCCAGCTTTTTCGACAGGTAGACGCGCAGGAAGTCGATCACTTGCGCGGCCGGCAGCGGGGTCGAGAACAGGGGGATGTTTTGCTCGTCGCAAATGGCGAGGATGTCTGGCGGCGTTTCCAGCCCTTGCGCGATGATCAGCGCGGGCGGACCGCCGGCGATCAGCTCGCCGATCACGTGGGTGCGCGTATTGACCTTCAGGCGCTGGTAGTAATTGATTTCCTGGTGACCAAAGACCTGGATGCGGCCCGGATGGATCAGGTTCAAGTGGCCCACCTGGTCGGCGGCCGACGAGACATCGCCCGAGATCAGGCGCTCGCCGCCGGGGAAACCGGCGAACCAGCCCAGTTGCAGACTTTCACGATTATCGTCGTACAGGCGTTGTATCGTCAGCGGCGTTTGCAACATGGCAGTCTTCTTCAGGAGTGGAGGAATACCTGAAGTTTAACCCGCCGCTTGCAGACTGGGTTGCCAATTGACGATGCGCGAATGCACGGATTTCGGTTCCGGATCCGTGGCCAGCGCCGTGCGGAAGGCATCGTCGGAAAACATTTCGGCGATTTCCGACAAAATTTCCAGATGTTGCTGGGTGACATGATCGGGAATCAGCAGGAAAAACAGCAGATTCACGGGCTTGCCATCGGGCGACTCGAAGGGAATCGGCTCGGCCAGGCGCACGAAGGCGCCCAGCGGCGCTTTCAGGGTCTTGCTGCCCTTGACCCTGCCATGCGGCACGGCCACGCCATGGCCCAAGCCTGTCGAGCCCAGGCGTTCGCGGGCAAACAGATTGTCCGAAACGGTAGAGCGGGCGATGCCGTAGTTGTTTTCGAAGATCAGGCCGGCTTGCTCGAAGGCGCGCTTTTTACTGGAGACTTCCAGGTCCAGCAGGACGTTTTCGAGGGATAGTATTTTGCTAAGATTAGTCATGACACTCAATGAAATGGTGCAATGCGCAGAGGGCTTGCGAGCCGAATTATAGGCCTGTTTCCGCGGCCTGTAACGCCAATTCTCAACAGTATACGCCCGCTGCGGGCGCAGTGCGCGCTACAGCCCATGTCGCCATCATTTTAGCAAAAAACCAACACCGGGGTATATCGGCTATTTCTTGATTAAAAACACGCGGCGCGCCGGTTTTTCCGCCGCCGAATACCGATTTTCCGATTTTTCAGCGTCTTTGACATGCACTGGGGCACTACTGCAACGTTGTTTTAAAACACAGCCGACATTCCTGTTGGCATGATTTCAAGGTGTTGCGCGGTGTTACTGGCGTGCATTGCGCAGATTGCCCGGCACCGCTCCCGTGCTGTAGTTGCTGCGCCACGGATTGATATCGAGTCCGCCGCGGCGCGTATAGCGCGCATACACGGACAGTTTTTGCGGCTTGCACTGGCGCAAGATATCGACAAAGATGCGCTCCACGCATTGCTCGTGGAATTCATTGTGTTCGCGGAAGCCAATCAGATAGCGCAGCAGGCTTTCCTGGTCGATCTGTGGTCCTGCATACGCGATCTGCACGCTGCCCCAATCGGGCTGGCCCGTCACCAGGCAATTCGATTTGAGCAAGTGCGAGACGAGTTTTTCTTCCACCGGTGCATCATCGAACGCCGCCTTCAACAGCAGCGGCGAGGGCGTGTATTGCGTGATTTCCAGGTCAAGGCGATCGAGCAGCACGCCTTCGAATTCACCCATTTTCAGCTTGCCGAAATCTTCCTGCAAGGTCAGTTCCACTTGCACGGGCGCGCCAAAACCGTTCGACAAATCCTGCTTGAGCAGGGCCAGCAGCGCATCCGGGCTGTCCAGTTTGGTCTGGTTGAAGGAGTTCAGGTACAGCTTGAACGATTTCGATTCGATGATGTTCGGCGAATCGGCCGGCGCGCTGACCTTGGCAATGGCGACTTGCGGCTTGCCGCGCTGGTTCAGCCACGACAGTTCGTACGCATTCCAGATATCGAGGCCGAAGAACGGCAAGGTGCCGTGCAATTCCAGTTCGTCGCGCTTGCCCTGGCGGGGAATCGGAAACAGCAGTTCCGGTGCGTAATCGCTGCGGTAGGCGGAGCTTTTGCCCAGGGGGGATTGTCCGGCGAGGTCGTTGGTGGTGGTCATGGTCGTGTGGCGTAGTTCGGTCAAGGACGCATGGTAGCCTATTTCAACCCAACGGCAAGGATCGGGGTCAGACCCGACGGGGGAATGCGCCCCGGTGGGGCGCATTCCGATCGCGAAGCGACTGACCTGTTATTACCCCAGGAACAGCTTATACACAGGATTGCTGCTTTCATCCCAGTAACGGTACCCCAGGGTATCGAGGAAGCGGGCGAATTCTCCCATTTCATCGGGCGGCACTTGCAGGCCGATCAGGATACGGCCCACGTCACCGCCCTGGCTGCGGTAGTGGCACAGGGAAATATTCCAGTTCGGCGCCATGCTGTCGAGGAAGCGCATCAGTGCACCGGGACGCTCGGGGAATTCAAAGCGGTACAACAGCTCATCCTGCGCCAGCCGGCTCTTGCCGCCGACCAAGTGGCGGATGTGCGACTTGGCCAGCTCGTCGTGGGTCAGGTCGAGCGTCTTGAATTCGTGTTCCTCGAAGGTCTTCGCCAGCACGCTTGACTCATGCCGGTCGGCAATCTGGATGCCGACGAAGACGTGCGCGGCTTTTTCATCGCTGATGCGGTAATTGAATTCCGTCACGTTGCGCGCGCCGATGAGCGAGCAGAAGCGCTTGAAGCTGCCTCGCTGTTCGCGCATGGTGACGGCAAACACGGCTTCGCGGAATTCGCCCAGTTCGGCCCGCTCGGCGACGAAGCGCAAGCGGTCGAAATTCATGTTGGCGCCGCAGGCGATGGTGACCAGCGTCTGGTTGACGATGGGGTGCTTGCTCAGGCTGGCCCGCTCCACATAAGCTTTGGCGCCAGCGATGGCCAGCGCGCCGGCCGGTTCCAGGATGGAGCGCGTATCCGTAAACACATCCTTGATGGCGGCGCAGATGGCATCCGTATCGACGATGATGATGTCATCGACATATTGCTGCGCCAGGCGGAAGGTTTCCTCGCCCACCAGGCGCACCGCCGTGCCGTCCGAAAACAGGCCCACGTCGGGCAAGGTGACGCGTTCGCCCGCTTTCAGCGAGCGCGCCATGGCGTCCGAATCGACCGTTTGCACGCCGATGATCTTGATGTCGGGGCGAATCTGTTTCACGTACGCCGCCACGCCGGCGATCAGGCCGCCGCCGCCGATGGCCACGAAGATGGCGTGGATGGGGCCGGAATGCTGGCGCAGGATTTCCATGCCGATCGTGCCCTGGCCGGCGATCACGTCCGGATCGTCGAACGGGTGCACGAAGGTCAGCTTCTGTTCTTTTTCCAGCGTCAGCGCGTGGTTGTAGGCATCCGTGTAGGACTCGCCGTGCAGCACGATTTCCACATGCACGCCACCGCGCGCCTTGACGGCGTCGATCTTGACGGGTGGCGTGGTGGTGGGCATGACGATGACGGCGCGGCAGCCCATGCGCGCGGCCGACAGTGCCACACCTTGGGCATGGTTGCCGGCGGAGGCGCAAATGACGCCGCGCTTGCGTTCCGCGTCGCTGAGCTGGGCCATCTTGTTGTAGGCGCCGCGAATCTTGAAGCTGAACACGCTTTGCATGTCTTCGCGCTTGAAGTAAATCTGGTTGTTCAGGCGCTGCGACAGGGCCGGGGCCAGTTCCAGCGGCGTTTCGGTGGCAACGTCATAGACGCGGGCGGTCAGGATTTTCTTGAGGTAGTCGATGTTCATAGTCTGCTAGCAAGTGATTCTGGGCCAGAAAGGTACTGGAGCGTGTCGGTCGATAGCGGCGGCGCGGCGGCGGATAGCCTGGCGACAAATAATGCTCTGTGGAACTGCGGGCGGGTATGCCTTTGCCTGCTGGCGCGATGTGTGCGGCGCCCAGGCTGCTCTTCATTATAATGGAGAGCCATACTGCATCGCGAAGTGTTCCATGATCGAATCCGCAATCGCCTGGCTGCTGCAGCTGATCGCAGCGCCGGAAGTCGGGCTGACCTCGGTCTTTCTGATCAGCTTTATTTCAGCCACCTTGCTGCCGCTCGGCTCGGAACCGGCCGTGTTTGCCGTCATCAAGGCCAACCCGGCGCTGTTCTGGGCCGCCATCGGTGTCGCCACCCTGGGCAATACCTTGGGTGGTATCGTCGACTACTGGCTCGGCTACCGCGCCAAGCAGGCGTTCGCCAAGGAGCGCGACACGCGCTGGTTCCGCTGGCTGGCCCGCTATGGCGCCAAGACCATGTTGCTGGCCTGGCTGCCTCTTGTGGGCGACCCCCTGTGCACGCTGGCGGGCTGGCTCAAGCTGCCGTTCTGGCCCAGCGTGGCCTACATGGCCGTCGGCAAGTGCGCGCGCTACCTGACCATGACCACCTTGCTGCTGTACGTGCCCGATGGCGTTTGGCACCGGATCGGACAAATGCTGGCGTGATGGCGATGGTGCGTATTGCAACGCCTGTTTGCCCTATTTTTGGGCAGCTTGATAGTTTGTAGCTGAGTCCGATTCTTGGCATTTTTACGTAAAAAAATCAGGAAGACTGGTTTTTTATTCATGTAAAAGTAAGCTTTCCCGTATTTGCTATGGTGGTCGATGAGGTGCTTAAACCTTAGGCGGCCTAAGGCTGTTCCCGCATGGTGCGGCGCAATAAGATAAAATGGTCCTTTAGGGTCCAGTCCACATCGTCACCACACTCCATGAACGCTCCCGCACAACTCCAAGCTTTACTGGCAGAAACGCCGAATGGTCCCGCAGCAAGCCGCCTGCGTGAAATCCCGTATAACTACACATCGTTTTCCGATCGCGAGATCGTCATACGCCTGTTGGGGGAGGACTCCTGGCGCCTGCTCGACGAGCTGCGCGGCGCCCGTCAGACGGGCCGTTCGGCCCGCATGCTGTACGAGGTGCTGGGCGACATCTGGGTGGTGCGCCGCAATCCCTACCTGCAGGATGACTTGCTCGACAACCCGAAGCGCCGCCAGGGCTTGATCGATGCCTTGCATCACCGCCTGGCCGAAGTCGACAAGCGCCGCCTGTCCATCGATGCGGCCGGCGGTGACGCGCTTGCTGCCGGTGAAGCGCCGGAAGTGGCGCAGGCGCGCAGCAAGAATGTGGAACTGTTGCTGAAAGCGGCCAGCAAGGCCGTGGCCGATTTCGGCGATGAATTCCGCAAGACCTATGACTTGCGCAAGCGCACGGTCAAGGTGCTGGGCCGCTACACGGAAAAGCACAATGTGCGCTTCGACGGCATGACGCGCGTCTCGCACGTGACCGATGCCACCGACTGGCGCGTCGAATACCCGTTCGTCGTCCTGACGCCCGATACGGAAGAAGAAATGGCTGGCCTGGTGAAAGGTTGCATCGAGCTGGGGCTGACCATCATCCCGCGCGGCGGCGGCACCGGCTACACGGGCGGCGCGATTCCCCTGACGCCGATGTCGGCCGTCATCAACACGGAAAAACTCATTACCCTCGGCGCCGTGGAAATGACGGTCTTGCCGGGATTGAGCCACGAATACGCGACGATCAATTCGGGCGCGGGCGTGATCACGAACAAGGTATCGGAAGCGGCGGAAAAGGCCGGCTTCGTCTTCGCCGTCGACCCGACCTCGGCGCATGCTTCTTGCATCGGCGGCAACGTCGCCATGAATGCGGGCGGCAAGAAAGCCGTGCTGTGGGGCACGGCGCTCGACAACCTGGCTTCGTGGCGCATGGTCGACCCGAACGGCGACTGGCTCGACGTCACGCGTCTCGACCATAACCTGGGCAAGATCCACGATATCGCACTGGCACGTTTCCAGCTGGAATGGCGCCACCCGAGCACGCGCGACGCGACGAAACCGAACGCGCCGTTCAAGACGGAAATCCTGGAAATTCCTGGCCGCAAGTTCCGTAAAGAGGGCCTGGGCAAGGACGTGACGGACAAATTCCTCGCCGGCTTGCCGGGCATCCAGAAAGAAGGCTGCGACGGTCTCATCACGTCGGCACGCTGGATCTTGCACAAGATGCCGAAATTCGCCCGCACCGTCTGCCTGGAATTCTTTGGCCAGGCGCGCGATGCGATTCCATCGATCGTGGAAATCAAGGATTACCTCGACGGCTTGCCGGCCAAGGGCGAGCAATACACGACCATCCGCCTGGCGGGCCTGGAACACCTGGACGAGCGCTATCTGCGCGCCGTCGGTTACGCCACCAAGTCGAAGCGGGGCGTGCTGCCGAAGATGGCCCTGTTTGGCGACATCGTCGGCGACGATGAAAATGCCGTCGCGCAAGCGGCGTCGGAAGTGGTGCGCATCGCCAACACCCGTGTGGGTGAAGGTTTTGTGGCCGTCAGCCCGGAAGCGCGCAAGAAATTCTGGCTCGACCGCGCCCGCACGGCGGCGATCGCCAAACACACCAACGCGTTCAAGATCAATGAAGACGTGGTGATTCCCCTGAATCGCATGGGCGAATACACGGATGGCATCGAACGCATCAATATCGAGCTGTCGATCAAGAATAAACTGCAGTTGGCCGATGCCCTCAGTGAATTCTTTGCCAAGGGTAACTTGCCAATTGGCAAGAGCGACGATGCTTCCGACGACCGGGTCGACGATGCGGAAATGCTGGGCGACCGCGCCGAGCAGGCGCAGCAGTTGCTGGCGCAAGTCACGGCACGCTGGACCTATCTGCTGGCCCAGTTGGACCGTCCGCTGGCGGACGTGAAGGGCGAGCTGGCCGAACTGGGCATGGAGCGTTTGCTGCCCGTGTTCGATGCGCGCCTGGAAACGCAGCCGAACGCCACCCTGTTTGACGTGGTGCAGGACCGCACCGTGCGCATTACCTGGAAGCAAGAGATTCGCGCCCAGCTGCGCCAGATCTTCAACGGTGCCGCCTTCAAACTGATCCTCGACGAGGCGACCGCCATCCATGCGCGCATCTTGCGTAGCCGCGTGTTTGTCGCGCTGCACATGCATGCGGGCGACGGCAACGTGCACACGAACTTGCCCGTCAACTCGGACAATTACGAAATGCTGCAGGACGCCCACCAAGCCGTGGGCCGCATCATGATCCTGGCCCGCTCGCTCAATGGCGTGATTTCCGGCGAACATGGTATCGGCATTACCAAGCTGGAATTTTTGACGGAAGAAGAAATCGGCGAGTTCCGCAGCTACAAGCAGCGCATCGACCCGGAAGGTCGTTTCAACAAGGGTAAATTGCTGAACCTGCCGGGCATGGGCGCCGACTTGCGCAATGCCTACACGCCATCGTTCGGCCTGATGGGGCATGAGTCCTTGATCATGCAGCAAAGCGATATCGGCGCCATCGCCGACAGCGTCAAGGATTGCTTGCGCTGCGGCAAGTGCAAGCCCGTCTGCGCAACCCATGTGCCGCGCGCGAACTTGCTGTACTCGCCACGCGACAAGATTTTGGCGACCTCGTCCCTGATCGAAGCCTTCCTGTACGAAGAGCAGACGCGGCGCGGTATTTCCATCAAGCATTGGGAAGAGTTCGAGGACGTGGCTGACCACTGCACGGTGTGCCATAAATGCGTCACGCCTTGCCCCGTCAACATCGACTTCGGCGACGTGTCGATGAACATGCGCAACTTGCTGCGCAAGATGGACAAGAAAAGCTTCAATCCCGGCACCAAGGCAACGATGCTGTTCCTCAACGCTACCGATCCCGTGACCATCAACGCCACGCGCAAGGTCATGATCGGCTGGGGTTACAAGGCGCAGCGCCTGGGTCACGATTTGTTGAAGAAATTTGCCAAGAAGCAAACCAAGGCGCCGCCGCCATCGACAGGCAAGCCACCCGTCAAGGCGCAGGTGATCCACTTCATCAATAAAAAGATGCCGGGCAACTTGCCGAAGAAAACGGCGCGCGCGCTGCTCGATATCGAAGATGATAAAGTCATCCCGATCATCCGCAATCCGAAGACGACCACGGCCGATACGGAAGCCGTGTTTTACTTCCCCGGTTGTGGTTCGGAACGGCTGTTCTCGCAAGTGGGCCTGGCCACGCAAGCGATGCTGTGGGAAGTGGGCGTGCAGACGGTCTTGCCACCGGGTTACCTGTGCTGCGGTTATCCGCAACGGGGTGCGGGCGAGTTCGACAAGGCCGAGAAGATGATGACGGACAACCGCGTCCTGTTCCATCGCATGGCTAACACGCTCAATTACCTCGACATCAAGACGGTGCTGGTGTCGTGCGGCACCTGTTACGACCAGCTGGCAACGTACCAGTTTGAAAAGATTTTCCCGGGCTGCCGCATCATGGATATCCATGAGTATTTGCTGGAGAAAAACGTCAAGCTGGAAGGCGTCAATGGCACGCGCTATATGTACCACGAGCCTTGCCACAATCCGATGAAGCTGCAAGAGTCGGGCAAGACCATCAATTCCCTGATCAGCACGGTAGATAACGTGAAGATCGAAAAGAATGACCGTTGCTGCGGCGAATCGGGTTCGCTGGCCGTCACGCGCCCTGACATTTCCACGCAAGTGCGTTTCCGCAAGGAAGAAGAGATGGTCAAGGGTGCAGACAAGCTGCGCGGCGATGGTTTCACGGGTGACGTGAAAATCCTCACCAGCTGCCCGTCGTGCCTGCAAGGCTTGTCGCGCTACAATGACGATTCGGGCACCACGGCCGACTACATCGTCGTCGAGATCGCCAAACACTTGCTGGGAGAGAACTGGATGCCGGATTACGTGAAACGCGCCAATGACGGCGGCATTGAACGGGTGCTGGTGTAATGTCCACGAGTTGCGATCTGTGTCAGCTGCTGGACGGCTACGCCAACAAGCAGGGTCTGGAGACCTTGCTGTGGCGCAGCGAACGCTTGTCCGTGGTGGCCGTCGACGACCCTGCATATCCCGGCTTTTGCCGCGTGATCTGGAACAAACACGTGAAGGAAATGACGGATTTGACGCCCGGCGAGCGCAATTACGTCATGGAAGTCGTGTGGCAAGTCGAGCTGGCCGTGCGCGAAGTGATGCAGCCGGAAAAGGTCAATCTGGCCAGTTTCGGCAACATGACGCCGCACGTGCACTGGCACGTGATTCCCCGCTACCGCGACGATGCGCACTTCCCGAACCCCAGCTGGGCGGTGATCCAGCGCGAGACGGCGCCCGCGGTGCTGGCCGCGCGCCGCGCCCTGTTGCCGGCACTGCGCGACGCCATCATTCAACGTTTATCCGCATAAAGTATTGTCATGACTGAAAAAACAGCAACACCCCAACCGACCGGCTTGACCGTGCACAACCAGTCGCGCGTGCTCGACGTGGCTTTTGATGATGGCAGCACATTTGCGCTGCCGTTCGAATACCTGCGCGTGTACTCGCCGTCGGCCGAAGTGCAGGGCCATGGCAAGGGCCAGGAAACCTTGCAATTGGGCAAGCGGTTGGTCGGCATCACAGGCCTGGAGCCGGTCGGCAACTACGCCGTGCAGCCCACCTTCAGCGATGGCCACAATTCCGGCCTGTATACCTGGGCTTATCTGTACAAGCTGGGCGCCCAACAAGCTACCCTGTGGCAGGATTACCTGGATCGTCTGACGGCAGCCGGCTACCCCGGTGACAGCGGCCGCGACGCCAAGGCTGACATGACGGTCAAGCAATCTTCCGGCCATGTCCACGGCCCTAGCTGTGGCCACAAGCATTAATTAGAAATAATGCGGTAATCTTGTCGGATTGCCGCCGCCCCGTTCGTCGTATGAATGCCCGCGCTTGCGGGCATTTTTCTTTTGGAGAAGAGACTATGGAATACCTGATCCTGATCTACGCCGATGAATCCCGTTATGAAACCATGGCAGAAGGGCAGATGGCCAGCCTGATGGCCGACTTTGCCAGCTATACGCAGGACCTGGAAGCGGCTGGCGTGCTGCGCGGGGGCGCGGAGCTGGCGCCCGTGGGCAGCGCCACCTGCGTGCGTGTGCAAAATGGCAAGCCTGTCATCACGGATGGGCCGTTCGCGGAAACCAAGGAGCAGCTGGGCGGCTACTATTTGCTGGACTGCGCCCACCTGGACGAAGCGCTGGCCTGGGCCGGGCGTTGCCCGGCCGCATCCCTGGGCACCATCGAAGTACGGCCTGTCACGGCATAAACATGGCAGACGACGCCGTCGCGGCCGTCGAACACGTCTTTCGCCAGGAAAAGGGCAGGGTGCTGGCCGGTCTGATGCGGCGTTTCGGCGACCTGGGCCTGGCGGAAGATGTGTTGCAGGAAGCGTGTCGCAAGGCGCTGGAACTGTGGCCGCGCACGGGTATCCCCGATCATCCTGCGGCCTGGCTCAGTGCCGTGGCGCGCAATGCGGGCCTCGATCACGTGCGCCGCGCGGGCAAGAGCGTCAGCGAGGCCGAGGACGTGCTGTCCTGCCTGCCTGCTTCCATGATGGAAGAAACGCACGCCATCGAGGACGACCGCCTGCGCCTGCTGTTCATTTGTTGCCATCGCGCGCTGGCGCCCGAGGCGCAGGTGGCGCTGGCCCTGCGCACCCTGTGTGGCCTGTCCACAGCCGAGATCGCACGCGCCTTCGGCGTGGCCGAAGCGGCCCTGTCGCAGCGGCTATTGCGCGCCAAGCGCAAGATCGCCGAGGCGCGCATTCCTTTCGGGTTGCCACCGGAGCAAGAATTGCAGCAACGGCTGGCGCCAGTGCTGCACGTGATTTACCTGGTCTTCAGCGAAGGCTATTGCGCCAGTGGCGGCGACACCCTGCTGCGCGCGGACCTGTGCGCGGAGGCGTTGCGCCTGGCGCGGCTGCTCCCGGGCCAGCCGGAAGTGCAGGGTTTATTGGCTTTGATGCTGCTGCAGGCATCGCGCGGCCCGGCCCGCCTGTCGCCCGATGGTTATTTACTGACCCTGGAAGAGCAGGACCGGCGCCTGTGGGATGACGCCCTGATTGCCGAGGGACTGGCCGTGCTGGAACCGGCCTTGCCGGCAAGGGCGCCGGGGCCGTATCAGTTGCAGGCCGCCATTGCCGCCTTGCACGCCAAAGCTCCCACGGCCAGCCAGACGGACTGGCGCCAGATCCACGTCCTGTACGGCGCCTTGCTGCGGCACAAGCCGGAACCCTTGATCTTGCTCAATGCGGTGATCGCCTGCGCCATGGCGCATGGCGCCGCACACGGCCTGGCGTGGCTGGATCGCCTGGAAGCCGTGCCCAGCCTTGCCAGCTCGCATTATCTGCACGCGGCCCGGGCCGACTTGCTGCGCCGCCAGGGCGACCGGCAGGGGGCGCTGGCGGCGTATGCCCGGGCGGCAATGCTTGCTTCAAATGCAGTGGAAAGGCAATACCTTCTCCGGCGTCAGGGGGAAATGCGCCTGCCGCTTGTATAATGCGTGCAAGTTCAAACAGACTGCCTACCATGACCAATACGACCCATTTCGGATACAAAACAGTTGCAGAAGACGACAAAGTGCGCGAAGTCGCCAAGGTGTTCCATTCCGTCGCTGCCAAATACGACGTGATGAACGACTTGATGTCGGGCGGGCTGCACCGTCTGTGGAAGACGTTCACCATTGCCAACGCGGGCGTGCGCCCCGGTTTCAAGGTGCTCGACATCGCCGGCGGCACGGGCGACCTGTCGAAGGCATTTGCCAGGCAGGCGGGTCCTACCGGCGAAGTCTGGTTGACCGATATCAATGAATCGATGTTGCGCGTGGGCCGCGACCGCCTCTTGAATCGCGGCTTGCTCACCCCCACCTTGTTGTGTGACGCGGAGAAACTGCCGTTCCCCGATAACTATTTTGACCGTGTCAGCGTGGCCTTTGGCCTGCGCAACATGACGCACAAGGATGTGGCGCTGGCGGAAATGCGCCGCGTGCTGAAACCGGGCGGCAAGCTGCTGGTGCTGGAGTTTTCCAAGGTGGCCGCGCCGCTGCAAAAGCCGTATGACCTGTATTCGTTCTCGGTCTTGCCGTGGTTCGGACAGAAAATCGCCGGCGACGCGGAAAGCTATCGCTACCTGGCAGAATCGATCCGCATGCACCCGGACCAGGAAACGCTGAAGACCATGATGGAAACGGCGGGCCTGGAGCGCGTGCAGTACTACAATTTGACGGCAGGCATTGCCGCTTTGCATACCGGCATCAAGATGTAATGCATCAACGTTGGTGATTTTAGGAGATGGAATGAAATTGAAGAAATTTATGGTTGGCATGATGCTGGCCGCGACCACGGTATCCATGCTGGGCGAGGCGCTGGCCCGTCCCATGGGCGGTGGCCGTTCGTTTGGCCGCCAGTCGCAAAACGTGGGCCGCCAGGCGCCCGCACCGGCGCCGACCCCGGCACCGGCTGCCGCGCCACGCCAGGCACAACCTGCGCCAGCCCCCGCACCGGCACCTGCCGCCAAGGCACCGAGCCGCTGGAAAGGCTTGCTGGGCGGCGCCTTGCTGGGCCTGGGCCTGGGCGCGCTGCTGTCGCATTTCGGCCTGGGCGGCGCCCTGGCCAGCATGATCAGCACTTTGCTGATGGTGGCCTTGCTGGCTGGCGTGGCCTTCTTCATCTATCGCATGGTGCGCGGCAAGCGCGACAATAACGCCAACGGCAATACGCCGTTCGCGGGCTTCGGCAACCAGCCTGCGCCGGCCGGCAACGTGCCCGACATCGGTTCGCGCATTCCACCGCTGCCGCCGCTGCAGCCCGTCTCGTCCGGCGTCGGCCTGGACAAGCCGGTCCCGGCTGCCGCGCCATGGGGCGTGCCAAGCGACTTCGACAAGGAAGCCTTCCTGCGCCACGCGAAAAGCAATTTCATTCGCCTGCAAGCGGCCTGGGACAAGGCGGACGTCAACGATATCCGCGAATTCACGTCGCCGGAAGTGTATGCGGAATTGCGCATGCAAATCCAGGAACGGGGCGCGCAGCCGGACTTTACGGATGTCGTCACCATCGATGCCGAACTGCTGGGCATCGAAACGAGCGTCAACGATTACCTGGCTAGCGTAAAGTTTACGGGCCTGATCCGTTCGGCGCCTGGCGCGGCAGCGGAACCGTTCGCGGAAGTGTGGAATATGTCGAAACCCGTCAGCGGTAACAGCGGCTGGGTCCTGGCAGGCATTCAGCAATTGAATTAATTGTCAAAACTTGCTGAATAATGGCTTAAGTCCATGCGCAATGCATGATGCTTGACAGATATTTCCTGCTGAACTGGTAAGATCGAAACCGCCCACCTTGTTTGATGGGCGGTTTTTTCTTTTTAGGGGCGCGCCTGGCGCGCTGTATATAGATGGCACCACTTTCCGATCTTTCCCCGATGACGCCCGTCATCGCGACCATCAACCATTTGCTGGCGCAGGAGCCGTGGGCGCGCCAGCAGCTGGCCGTGCACGCTGGCAAGCTGGCCTGTATCGACACGGGCGCCGTGGCCTTGCGCCTGCGCGTCGACAGCGCCGGCATGCTGGAGGCGGCGCCGGCCGACATGCCGGCCAACGTGACCATCCGCGTGAAATTGTCCGATGTGCCGCTGATCTTGCAACACCGCGAACGGGCGTTTTCGTATGTGAAGATCGAAGGCGATGCCGAGTTTGCCAATGCGATTTCGCAATTGAGCAAGGGTTTGCGCTGGGAAGCCGAGCACGACCTGGAAAAGATATTCGGTCCCATGCTGGCCACGCGCCTTGTTGCCGGTGCGAAAGATGCTGTCGCTTTTGTGCGCACGGGCCAGCAAAAACTGGCGGAAAACGTGGCCGAATACTTTATCGATGAACAGCCCATGCTGATCCGTCCTTCTACCTTGCAAGAATATTCCGCGGGCGTGACGCGCGTGCGCGATGACGTCGAACGCCTGGCCAAGCGCCTTGCCCGGCTGGAAAAGGCGGCCGCCGCCCTCCAGCCTTTGTCTCCCACACCGGATTTGTCTACATGATATTGAAATTCCTGCGCCTGTTTAAAATCATCCGTGTTTCCATCAAGTACGGTCTGGATGAGATAGCGATTTCTGGTCTGCAAGTTCCCCGCACCGCCAAATTGATCGACACCCTGATTTTCTGGCGCGACCTGTCATCGCCGCGGGGCGTGCGCCTGCGCCTGGCGCTGGAAGAGCTGGGGCCTATCTTCGTCAAATTTGGCCAGGTGCTGTCGACCCGGCGCGATCTGATGCCGCCCGACATCGCCGAAGAACTGGCGCGCTTGCAAGACCGCGTGCCGCCCTTCGATTCCGACCTGGCCATCGCGCAGATCGTCAAGTCGCTGGGCGCGCACCCGGATCAACTGTTTGCCAGCTTCGAGCGCGAGCCGGTGGCGTCCGCCTCCATTGCCCAGGTGCACTTCGCCACCTTGAAAGATGGCCGTGAAGTGGCCGTGAAGGTCTTGCGTCCAGGCATGAAAAAGCTGATCGACGAAGACGTGGCGCTGATGCACATCGCCGCCGACTGGACCAGCCGCCTGTGGGCCGACAGCAAGCGCCTGAAACCGAAAGAAGTGGTGGGCGAGTTCGACAAGTACTTGCACGACGAACTGGATCTGATGCGCGAGGCGGCCAACGCCAGCCAGTTGCGCCGCAATTTCGCCAACTCGGACTTGCTGCTGGTGCCGGAAATGCACTGGGATTACTGTTCCAGCAGCGTCATCGTGATGGAACGCATGGTTGGGATTCCCGTGTCGCAGACTGAGCGCCTGGTGGCCGCCGGCGTGGACTTGCGCAAGCTGTCCAGCGATGGCGTGGAAATTTTCTTCACACAAGTGTTCCGCGACGGCTTTTTCCATGCGGACATGCACCCAGGCAATATTCTCGTGTCGATCGCGCCCGAATCGTTCGGCCGCTATATCGCGCTCGACTTCGGCATCGTGGGCACCTTGAATGACTACGACAAGGATTATCTGTCGCAAAACTTCCTCGCCTTCTTCCGCCGTGACTACAAGCGCGTGGCCGAAGCGCACATCGAATCGGGCTGGGCGCCGAAAGACACGCGCGTCGATGAACTGGAAGCGGCCGTGCGCGCCTGCTGCGAGCCGATCTTCGACCGTCCACTGAAGGATATTTCTTTTGGCCAGGTGCTACTGCGCCTGTTCCAGACCTCGCGCCGCTTCAACGTCGAAGTGCAGCCGCAACTGGTGCTGTTGCAAAAGACCCTGCTCAATATCGAAGGCCTGGGCCGCCAGCTCGACCCGGAACTGGACTTGTGGCAAACGGCCAAGCCGTATCTGGAAAAATGGATGAGCAACCAGGTGGGGCCGCAAGGCTTCATGGAACGCTTGCGCGCCGAGGCGCCCCGTTATGCGCACATTTTCCCGCAACTGCCGCGTTTGCTGCACCAGGCCTTGACGGTGCATGGCGAACCCCGTGAAAACGATGTGGAATTGATGAAAACCTTGTTGGCAGAGCAACGCCAGACGAATCGATTGCTGAGCTTTATCGTGTACTTCGTGGGCGCCTTCGCGCTCGGTGCGCTGGGCTTGCAAGTATTCATGCGCTGGCATCAATTGCCGTTTTAACTGGCTGAGGACGTAAGTGATGGCTGACTTTCATAACCGCGACCCGCTCTCGCCCGCCTTCTGGGACGAGCGTTTCGAGAAGCAATTTACGCCCTGGGACCATGGCGGCGTGCCGTCGCGGTTGCGCCGCTTCGTTGCCGGCAGCCCGGCCCCGCTGCGCTGCCTGATTCCTGGCTGCGGCTCGGCCTATGAACTGGTCTTCATGCTCGATCAAGGCTGGCATGCCACGGCCATCGACTTTTCGCCGGCCGCCGTGGCTGCCGCGCGCGCTGTCGTCGGTGCGCGGGCAGGGCAGGTGGTGGAAGCCGATTTCTTTGCCTGGCAGCCAGAAGCGCCGCTGGACCTGATCTATGAGCGGGCCTTCCTGTGCGCCATGCCGCGCGCCATGTGGCCGCAAGTGGTGGCCCGCTGGGCGCAGTTGCTGGCGCCGGGCGCCATGCTGGCCGGTTACTTTTTCTTTGACGACAATGCCAAGGGCCCGCCATTTGGCATTTCGCGTGAGCAATTGCAGGCCTTGCTGGCGCCGCATTTCGACTGCCTGGCTGATGAGGCCGTGGACGATTCCATCGCCGTCTTCGCGGGCAAGGAGCGCTGGATGAGCTGGCGCCGCCGGGCGGACTGAGGCGGCAACGGTCGCGGCCGGGCATTTTCCGCTGGGAATGGCGGAAAAGCTTTATAATTCAGGGTTTTTGATGATTTTCTCGGAGTAGAGATGCCGATTTATGCTTACCGTTGTGACGAGTGTGGTTTTGCCAAGGACGTCTTGCAAAAGATCTCCGATCCAGTACTGACGGTGTGCCTGTCGTGCGGCAAGCCCAGTTTCAAGAAACAATTGACGGCCGCCGGTTTCCAATTGAAGGGCACCGGCTGGTACGCGACCGATTTCCGCGGCGGCACGGCGCCCACCACGGCCATTCCGACGGGCCCGGCCGATGGCGCCAAGGCCGCCCCGGCTGCCGAGAGCACGCCTGCGGCTGCACCTGCGTCCGCCCCGACTGCCACTGCGCCGAAAGCGGACTGAAAAGCGCGCCGCGCCGATACGTTCCATTACCGAGAAACCGATGCGTAAATACTTTATTACCGGATTACTGATTTTAGTGCCCCTGGCCATTACGGCCTGGGTCTTGAATCTGGTGATCAGCACGATGGACCAGTCGCTGCTGCTGGTGCCCGGCAGTACGAAGCCCAGCGTCTGGTTCGGCCACCAGGTGCCCGCGCTGAGCACCATTCCCGGTCTGGGCACGGTATTGACGGTACTGATCGTCTTCTTCACGGGCTTGCTGACGAATAACCTGGTCGGCAATTATGTGGTGAAATTGTGGGAAAAATTGCTGCAACGCATACCCATCGTCAATTCCCTGTATTCCAGCGTCAAGCAAGTGTCCGATACCTTGTTTTCCCCGTCTGGCAATGCCTTCCGCAAGGCCGTGCTGGTGCCGTATCCGCACCAGAATTCCTGGACCATCGCTTTCCTGACCGGCGTGCCGGGCGGCGATGCGGCGAACCACCTGGTAGGCGACTATGTCAGCGTGTACGTGCCGACGACGCCGAATCCGACATCGGGCTTTTTCCTGATGATGAAACGCTGCGATGTCGTCGAACTCGACATGAGCGTCGATGCGGCGCTCAAATATATCGTCTCGATGGGCGTGGTAGCGCCTGCGGAAGTTGTTGCTGTACCGGCCCCGGCAGCCAAAGAATAAAGGCAGGCGTCCCACGCGGGACGCGGCCGGATTGAACACTCACTAACCTGAACTGAGAATTTTATGTCTATGCGTACTGAATACTGCGGCCTCGTTACCGAAGCCATGCTGGGACAAACCGTCAGCCTGTGCGGCTGGGTACATCGCCGCCGCGACCACGGCAGCCTGATTTTCATCGACTTGCGCGACCGTGAAGGCCTGGTGCAAATCGTTTGCAACCCGGAACAAGCGGAGATGTTCAAGGTCGCCGAAGCCGTGCGCAACGAATTCTGCCTGCGCGTGACGGGCGTCGTGACCAACCGTATCGAAGGCACGATCAACAACAACCTGAAATCGGGCAAGATCGAAGTGGTCTGCTCGGAGCTGGAAGTGCTGAACCCTTCCGTGCCCGTGCCGTTCCAGCTCGATGACGACAACCTGTCGGAAACGACGCGTCTGACGCACCGCGTGCTGGACCTGCGCCGCCCGCAAATGCAGAACAACCTGCGCCTGCGCTACAAGGTGACGATGGAAGTGCGCAAGTACCTCGACGCGCTGGGCTTCATCGACATCGAAACGCCGATGCTGACCAAGTCGACGCCAGAAGGCGCGCGCGATTACCTGGTGCCGTCGCGCGTGAACGCGGGCAGCTTCTTCGCCTTGCCGCAATCGCCACAGTTGTTCAAGCAACTGTTGATGGTCGCTAACTTCGATCGTTACTACCAGATCACCAAGTGCTTCCGCGACGAAGACTTGCGCGCTGACCGCCAGCCTGAATTCACGCAGATCGACTGCGAAACCTCGTTCCTGACGGAACAGGAAATCCGCGACCTGTTCGAAGACATGATACGCGTCGTCTTCAAGAACACCCTGAACATCGACTTGCCGAACCCGTTCCCCGTGATGGATTTTGCTGAAGCGATGGGCCTGTATGGTTCCGACAAGCCGGACATGCGCGTCAAGCTGGCCTTCACGGACTTGACCGAAGTCATGAAGTCGGTCGAGTTCAAGGTCTTCAACGGCGCTGCCAACATGAAGGGTGGCCGCGTGGTGGCCCTGCGCGTTCCGCAAGGCGGCAGCATGCCCCGTTCGGAAATCGACGCCTACACGCAATTTGTCGCCATCTACGGCGCCAAGGGCCTCGCTTACATCAAGGTCAACGAGAAAGCCAAGGGTCCTGAAGGCTTGCAATCGCCGATCGTCAAGTTCTTGCCTGCCGACGTGCTGGCCACGATTCTCGAGCAGACGGGCGCGCAAGACGGCGACCTGATCTTCTTCGGCGCCGACAAGGCCAAGGTCGTCAACGACGCCATCGGCGCGCTGCGCGTGAAAATCGGTCACAGCGAGTTCGGCAAGAAAGCCGGCCTGTTCGAGGACGTGTGGAAGCCATTGTGGGTGGTCGACTTCCCGATGTTCGAACACGACGAAGAAGCGGACCGCTGGACGGCGACCCACCATCCATTCACGGCGCCGAAAGACGGCCATGAAGACATGCTGGAAACCAATCCGGGCGCCTGCATCGCCAAGGCCTACGACATGGTCTTGAACGGCTGGGAACTGGGCGGCGGTTCGATCCGTATCCACCGCGAAGAAGTGCAAAGCAAGGTCTTCCGCGCATTGAAAATTGATGCCGAAGAAGCCCAGCTGAAGTTCGGCTTCCTGCTTGACGCCCTGCAATACGGCGCGCCACCGCATGGCGGCCTGGCATTCGGCCTGGACCGTATCGTGACCATGATGACGGGTTCCGATTCGATCCGCGACGTGATCGCCTTCCCGAAAACCCAGCGCGCCCAGTGTCTGCTGACACAAGCGCCGTCGGAAGTGGACGAGAAGCAATTGCGCGAACTGCACATCCGTTTGCGCGGCGCCGAGCCAAAAGTAGCAGGCTAAGCATTAGCCGAGGCTGGGGTCAGACCCGCCGGGTCTGACCCCAAAAGGCGCTGACGAGGCGCCTTTTTCATTGTTGATATGACCCATAAAATTCCCGTTTCCGTGCTGGTCGTCATTCATACGGCTGATCTGGACGTCTTGCTGATCGAACGCGCGGGCCAGCCCGGTTTCTGGCAATCGGTGACCGGTTCCGTCGACGCCGTCGACGAACCGCTGCTGCAGACGGCCGCGCGCGAATTGTGCGAGGAGACCGGTATCGTCGTTGATGGACACGACATCGTGCTGCGCGACTGGAACTTGTCGAATGTGTACGAGATCTATCCGATCTGGCGCCACCGCTATGCGCCCGGCGTGACGCGCAACACGGAACACGTGTTCAGCGTGCAAGTGCCGCGCGACATCGCCATCACGCTGAGTCCCCGCGAACATCTGCAATACGCGTGGTTGCCTTACCTGGCGGCGGCCGACCGCTGTTTCTCGTCGTCCAACGCGGAAGCCATCCTGCAATTGCCGGCCATGACGGGCCTGGCGCGCCCAACCTGATTTCCCTAGAAAGCATTCCATGTTGAACTGGTTACATTTGACTGCGCAGCAAAAACTGCTGGGCACTCTGGGCATCGTTTTCTGCCTGTGCTTCATTTTTCTGCTGTTCAGCTCCACCGTGCCCGGCCGCACGCCGCCCATCGGCATGCCGCTGATGGCGATCGGCTGGCTACTGCATCCGGGCGCCTTTGCCAAGGGCAAGCGCACCGTGGCCTGGCGCGGCGCGCCCTTGCTGGTCAAGATCGTCTGGGCGGCAGGCATTACCGCGCTACTCGTCAGCGTGACGGCGGGCGTGGGACGCATGCTGGCGTGATTGTGTGCATTTAGGTGCGCACGCGCACCTAAGCTGACGCCGCGCGGGGCCCGTCTGGGAGTAGAATCAAGGCATGAAAATCCGCGTAGCAACTTATAATATCCACAAGGGTGTCTCTTCCGTGCGGGGCTTGCCCAGGGTTCACGCATTGAAGCAGGCGATTGCCCTGTTCCATGCCGATGTCGTCTTTTTGCAGGAAGTGCAAGGCAAGCATGACCGCAATGCGGCCCGCTATGGCGCCGAGAACAACGGCCACAAGCATTGGCCGGAAGCGTCGCAGCATGAATTCTTTGCCGGCGCCGAACACCATTCCGCGTATGGCATGAATGCCGTGTATGACCATGGCCACCATGGCAACGCCTTGCTGAGCAAATTTCCCATCGCTTCGCAAACCAATCATGATGTGTCCGACCACGCCTACGAGCAGCGCGGCATCCTGCATTGCGTGCTCAAGACGCCGCAGGCTGATGTGCACTGTTATGTGGTGCATCTGGGCCTGTTCGAATCGGGACGGGGCCGCCAGACGCAGGCGCTGATCGACGCCGTCATGGAATCGGCGCCGAATGGCGAGCCCGTTATCATCGCCGGCGATTTCAATGACTGGCGCAATACGCTCAGCGACAAGCTGCGCAATGCGCTCGGTGTGGTGGAAGTATTCGACCAGCGCGCGTCGAACTCGGCCCTGGGCGACCTGGTGCGCACCCTGGCGCGGCGCCAGACGAAAACGCCGGTGCCCGTACCTGCGCGCACCTTTCCCGCCGCCTTGCCCTGGTTCCGCCTGGACCGCATCTACGTGCGCGGTTTCCACGTGGAAGGCGCGCAAGTGATGCATGGCACCCTGTGGGCAAAACTGTCGGACCACGCGCCGATCGTTGCCGCTTTAAAACTCGCGTAGACTGCCGGCATGCGCACAGTCAATTTCATCGCCCACAACGACATCGAGCTGCTGTGTTGCGGCACCGATTATTTTCCCGCATTGATAGCCGCCATCGACGGCGCGCGTTCGGAAGTGTATTTCGAAACGTATATCTTTGCCGATGACGCCACGGGTACCCTGGTGCTCGACGCGCTCAAGCGTGCCGCCGCGCGCGGCGTGCTGGTGTGCATGATCACGGACTGGTTCGGCACGGGCAACCGCCGCGTGAAAGCCATGCATGCGCAGCTGGAAGCGGCTGGCGTGCACCACCGTATCTTCAATCCGTGGTTCCGGCGCGGCATCACGCGCACGCACCGCAAGATTTGCGTCGCCGACGGCGAGATCGCCCTGGTGGGTGGCATCAATATCAACGACGACATGTTTTGCGACTATGACCACAGCATCAGCCTGGAGGCGCCGCGCTGGGACTTTGCCGTGCAGGTGAAGGGCCCGCTGGTCGACGCCATTCATGAGGAAGTGCAGGCGCAGTGGGCGCGGTTGGGCAAGATGAACCTGGTGCGGCGTATCAAGCTGTACCGCAAGATGCGCGTCGTCAGCAAGGAGCTGGCGAAGAACCCCGTGGTGGCCGGCTTTGTCGTGCGCGACAACCTGCGCAACCGCCGCACCATCCAGCGCGCCTACCTGCAGGCGCTGGGCCAGGCGCGCAAGAGCGTGATGCTGGCCAACCCGTATTTCGCGCCCGGGCACAAGCTGCGCCACGCCCTGGCCCAGGCGGCCCAGCGGGGCGTCGACGTGGTCTTGCTGATCGGCGTGGGCGAATTCCGCATGCAAGATGCCGTGGCGCACTCGTTTTATCCGAAACTGCTGGCTGCCGGCGTGAAAATCGTCGAATACCGCAAGACGCAGCTGCACGCCAAGGTGGCCGTCGTCGACGATGACTGGGCGACAGTGGGTTCGAGCAATATTGACGCGCTGAGCCTGTTCCTCAACCAGGAAGCGAACATCGTCATCAAGGACGTGGCCTTCGCGCAAAGCTTGCGCCAGCATATCGAGCAGGGCGTGGCCGACGGCATCGTGATTCACCAGGATGATTTCAAGCACATCGGCCGTGTCCGGCGCATCGGCTACGAAGCCGCCTTCCTCGTGTACCGGCTGGTGATGCGCATTTTTTCAGTAGGCAAGTACGCATGAACGAGATGACAACGGTAAGGCTGGATAAATGGTTGTGGGCGGCGCGCTTCTTCAAGACGCGCTCGCTGGCCAGCGAGGCTGTCGACACGGGCAAGGTCAAAGTGGGCGGCGAGCGCGTGAAACCGGCGCGCAGCCTGCGCGTGGGCGACGCGCTGGCCATCGACAATGGCTTTGATACGTGGGAAGTGGCCGTGCTGGGCCTGTCCGACAAGCGCGGCGCGGCAAGCGTGGCGCGTCTTCTGTACGGAGAAACACCGGCCAGCATCGCCCGCCGCGAGCAGCTGGCCGAGGAGCGCAAGCTGTTCCGCGAGCCGGGTACCACCATCAAAGGGCGGCCGACCAAGCGCGACCGCCGTCAATTGAGCAAGGCAGGCGGCCTGTCCTGAGGCGCGCTTGTTGCTGTCAGGCAAGAGCGCGCACCGCCTTTGCCTGCCTGAAATCGCTACAAACACGCAGTCAAAAAATGCTGCGCTGCACCAATAGAACACCGGCTCTAAAGTTCCCGTTTGACTTTTACGTGGTAGTGGATAATAGTACGAGCGTTCGGATTTTTTCGGAGCGTGCTTTTTTTACCCTCGCTTCAGTCCGCCAAATCGGCAACATCACTTTTAGAACGGACCTCTTGAATACTTCAGTCAAATTCATGCGCAAGGGCGAACTGACCCGTGCAGCCATCCTCGACGTGGCGCTGGACTTGTCCAGCCGCGACGGCCTGGAAGGCCTGACCATTGGGCTGCTTGCGGACAAAATGAACATGAGCAAGTCGGGCGTGTTTGCCCACTTTGGCTCACGCGAAGACTTGCAGATGGAAGTGCTGAAGCTCTACCACTATCGTTTCGAGCAAGAAGTCTTTTTCCCCAGCATGAAAGAACCACGCGGTATCCAGCGATTGCAATCGATGTTTGCGCGCTGGGTCAAGCGGGTCAGCGTGGAAATCGCTTCCGGCTGCATCTATATCAGCGGCGCCGTCGAGTATGACGATCGTCCGGGCCCCATCCGTGATTCCTTGGTGGCCATGGTGCGGGCCTGGCAGGGCGCGTTGCTGCGCTGTGTCGAGCAATCGATCGCCACGGGCGACTTGAAAGCGGACACGGACGCCCAGCAGCTGGTGTACGAGATGTATGGCCTGATCCTGGCCCTGCATCACGATGCGCGCTTCCTGCGCGTGCCGGGCAGCATTGAACGGGCGCAGGCAGGATTTGTCCGCTTGCTGGCGTCGTACCAGAATTCAGTAACAAGCAAATAAGCCGTCAGGCAGTATCCGCAGCAACGCACACGCAGTTCACAAGTACAACACTTTAGCTAAACGCCTTCAGGAGAAAAATTATGGGTCAATACGTCGCGCCAATCCGGGATATGCAATTCGTTCTGCATGAGTTCCTGCAAGTGGAAGAAGAACTGAAGCAAATGCCGTCGTACGCCGACGTCGACGCCGATATCATCAACCAGGTACTGGAAGAGGGCGGCAAGTTCACTTCCGAAGTGTTGTTCCCCCTGAATCACTCCGGCGACCGCGAAGGCTGCCACCACGATCCCGTCACGAAAAGCGTGACCACGCCTAAAGGCTTTAAAGAAGCGTATAAACAGTACGTCGAAGGCGGCTGGGCGGCATTGGCTTGCGATCCGCAATACGGCGGCCAGGGCTTGCCTGTCGTGCTGAACAATTCGTTCTATGAAATGCTGAACTCGTCGAATCAGGCCTGGTCCATGTACCCTGGCTTGTCGCACGGCGCCTACGAGTGCCTGAAGGAACACGGCACCGACCACCAGAAGGAAGTGTATCTGCCGAAACTGGTGTCGGGCGAATGGACGGGCACCATGTGCCTGACCGAACCGCACTGCGGCACCGACCTGGGCCTGCTGCGCTCGAAGGCGCTGCCTGAGGCAGACGGTTCCTGGACCATCACCGGCAACAAGATCTTCATCTCGGCCGGCGAGCACGACATGGCGGAAAACATCCTGCACCTGGTGCTGGCCCGCGTGCCGGACGCACCGGAAGGCTCGAAGGGCATCTCGCTGTTCCTGGTGCCGAAATTCCTGCCGAACGCGGACGGTACGGTCGGTGAACGCAACCCGATCACCTGCGGCGCCATCGAAGAAAAAATGGGCATCCACGGCAACTCGACCTGCCAGATGAACCTGGACGGCGCGAAAGGCTGGATCATCGGCCAGCCGAACAAGGGCCTCAACGCCATGTTCGTCTTCATGAACGCGGCCCGCCTGGGCGTGGGCATGCAGTCGCTGGGCCTGACGGAAATCGCTTACCAGAATGCGCTGATCTACGCCAAGGACCGCACGCAAATGCGTTCGCTGTCCGGCATCAAGAACCCGGAACTGCCGGCCGACCGCATCATCGTGCACCCTGACGTGCGCCGCATGCTGTTGACGGGCAAAGCCTACGCCGAAGGCGCGCGCGCTTTCACTTCCTACGTGGCGCTGCAGATCGACCGCGAACTGCACCACCCTGACGCCGACGTGCGCAAGGAAGCCGCTGACGAAGTGGCGCTGCTGACCCCTGTCATCAAGGCCTTCATTACCGACAACGCCTGGATCGCCACCTCGGAAGCGATGCAAGTGTTCGGCGGCCACGGCTACATCTCGGAGTGGGGCATGGAGCAGTATGTGCGTGACGCGCGCATCAACATGATCTACGAAGGCACGAACACGATCCAGTCGCTCGACCTGCTGGGCCGCAAGATCCTCGGTGACAACGGCGCCAAGCTGCGCAAGTTCGGCGAAAAGATCAAGGCGTTTGTCGAAGACAACGGTACCGATGAAGCGATGAGCGAATTCGTCACTCCACTGGGCGACCTGGGCGACAAAGTCACCAAGCTGACCATGGAAATCGGCATGAAAGCCTTCCAGAATCCTGACGAAGTGGGTGCGGCATGCGTGCCTTACCTGCGCGTCGTCGGCCACATGATCTACAGCTACCTGTTCGCGCAGATGGCCAAGATCGCCCTCGAAAAAGAGTCCAGCGGCGACACCTTCTACACCGCCAAACTGGCTACCGCACGTTTCTACTTCGCCCGCTTGCAGCCTGAAACGGCAACCCTGATCCGTCAGGCGCGTTCCGGTTCGGCCAACCTGATGGCACTCGACGCAGACCTGTTCTAAGACTTGAGGAAAATATGACCAATTTCATCGTTAAAAAAGTAGCCGTCCTCGGCGCCGGCGTGATGGGCGCGCAGATCGCCGCCCATTGCATCAACGCGAAAGTGCCGGTCGTGCTGTTCGACCTGCCGGCCAAGGAAGGTCCGAAGAATGGCATCGTGCTGCGCGCCATCGAGAACCTGAAAAAACTGTCGCCTGCGCCGCTGGGCAACAAGGATGACGCATCGCTGATCCATGTGGCCAACTACGAAGACAACCTGGACCTGCTGGCCGGTTGCGACCTGATCATCGAAGCCATCGCCGAGCGCATGGACTGGAAACACGACCTGTATCAAAAGGTCGCGCCGCACATCGGCCCGAACGCGATCTTCGCCTCGAACACCTCGGGTCTGTCGATCACCAAGCTGGCCGAAGGCTTCGACGCCGACCTGAAATCGCGCTACTGCGGCGTGCACTTCTTCAATCCGCCGCGCTACATGCACCTGGTCGAGATCATCCCGACCGAGTTCACCAAGCCTGAGATTGCCGACCAGCTGGAAGGCTTTTTGACCACCACCCTGGGCAAGGGCGTCGTGCGCGCCAAGGACACGCCGAACTTCATCGCCAACCGCGTTGGCGTGTTCGGCATCCTGGCCATCGTGCACGAAGCCGAAAAATTCGGTCTGTCCGTGGACGTCGTCGATGACTTGACGGGCTCCAAGCTGGGCCGCGCCAAGTCGGGCACCTTCCGCACGGCGGACGTGGTCGGCCTCGATACCATGGGCCATGTGATCAAGACCATGCAGGACTACCTGCCGAACGACCCGTTCGCTGCCGTCTACAAGACGCCGGCCGTGCTGGCGCAGCTGGTGGAAAAAGGCGCGCTGGGCCAGAAGAGCGGCGCGGGCTTCTACAAGAAAGTCGGCAAGGAAATTCAACGCCTCGATTTCGCTACCGGTGAATACGTCGCCGGCGGCGCCAAGGCTGCCGACATCATCGCCCGCATCCTGAAGGAAAAGGACCCGGTCAAGAAGATGAAGGCGCTGCGCGAATCGACGAATCCACAAGGCCAGTTCCTGTGGGCGATTTTCCGCGACGCTTTCCACTACATCGCCATTCATCTCGACACCGTGGCCGACAATGCGCGCGACATCGACTTCGCCATGCGCTGGGGCTTCGGCTGGAACGTCGGTCCGTTTGAAACGTGGCAGGCATCGAACTGGCTGCAAGTTGCCAACTGGGTCAAGGAAGACATCGACTCCGGCCACGCGCTGTGCAATGCACCTTTGCCTGCATGGGTATTCGAAGGTCCGGTGGCTGAAAAAGGCGGCGTGCATACGCCGGAAGGTTCCTACTCCGCCGTGTCGAACAGCTTCGTGCCCCGTTCGACCCTGTCCGTGTATGACCGCCAGCCATTCCGCGCGCCCGTTTTTGGTACCAACTTGGGCAGCGGCGCTGCCGACCCCAAGACCGCCGGCACCACCGTCTTCGAAGACGAATCCGTGCGCGTCTGGCATACGGGCGACGATGTGTTGATCATCTCGTTCAAGACGAAGATGCACGTGATCGGCGAAGGCGTCATCAATGGCCTGAAACTGGCCTTGGCCGAAGCGGAAAAGAATTTCAAGGGCCTGGTGATCTGGCACGCCGACGCAGCCGAAGGCGGTGCCTTCTCGGCCGGCGCCGACCTGCAATCGGCTCTGCCTGCCTTCATGCAAGGCGGCGTGAAAGCCGTCGATCCGATCATCGCCGAACTGCAAAACACCTTCATGTCGCTGAAATACGCGAACGTGCCGGTCATCGCCGCAGTCGCTGGCCTGGCCCTGGGCGGCGGTTGCGAGCTGGCGCTGCACTCCTCGAAGCGCGTGGCCTCGATCGAGTCCTACATCGGCCTGGTGGAAGTGGGCGTCGGCCTGATTCCTGCCGGCGGCGGCTTGAAGGAAGCGGCGCAGCGCGCTTACAAGGAAGCCAAGGGTAACGATATCCTCCAATTCCTGAAAACGGGCTTCACCAATGCGGCCACCGCTAACGTGTCGAAATCGGCATTGGAAGCGAAGAAGATGGGCTACCTGAAAGAAGACGACGTGATCGTGTTCAACGCCTACGAGCTGCTGCACGTGGCGAAGGTCGAAGCGCGCGCCATGTTCGACGCCGGCTTCCGTCCGCAACTGCCGTCGCTGATCCAGGTGACGGGCCGTTACGGCTGGGGCACCATCAAGGCGCAGCTGGTCAACATGCGCGACGGTGGCTTCATTTCGGCGCACGATTTCAAGCTGGGCGAGATGATCGCCGAGATCGTATCGGGCGGCGACGTGGATCAGGGCAGTTTCGTCAGCGAACAGTGGCTGCTGGATATGGAACGCAAGGCATTCCTGGAGCTGTTGAACCATCCGAAAACCCAGGAACGGATCATGGGCATGATGCAGACCGGTAAGCCGGTACGCAACTAAGCACAACGTCGATGACGATCCTGTCACTCGTTTTTAAAGTACTGCTGCGCGTGAGGCCAAGCATGGTGTATGACCGTATCAAACAACAGATGATGGACACCTTGCCCTTCGTGCGGCTGCTGGGGATCAGCATCGACGACATCGGCGCCGGCACCTCCAGGGTGTCGATGCCGGAAGATCCCAAACTGAATAATCACCTGGGCACGCAGCATGCGGGCGCCTTGTTTACCCTGGCCGAAACGGCTTCCGGCGCGGCCATGGCTGGCGGCTTCGCCGAGCTGATACTGGGCTTGCGCCCTGTGGCCAAGGAGTCGCGCATTCAGTACCAGAAGCTGGCCCGGGGCGCGACGCGCGCCGAAGGCCGGGTACCGGGCGACCTGGCTGCGTTGAAGGCGCAGCTGGCACAGGACGGCAAGGTGGCGTTTCCCGTGGCAGTCGATATCTTCGACTCCGAAGGCACGCTGGCGGCACAGGTGACGGTGGACTGGTATTTGTCGCAGAAGCGATAGGCCAGCATCCCGGACATTCGACAGAACACGAACCTCGTTCAACATCTTTGAAAGCATAAAATGAGCAAACAACTTCAAGACGCCTACATCGTCTCTGCAACCCGCACCCCGATCGGCAAGGCGCCGCGCGGCATGTTCAGAAACACCCGCCCGGACGACCTGCTGGTGCGCGTGCTGCAATCGGCCCTGGCGCAAACGCCTGGCCTCGATCCGGCCCTGATCACCGACGCCATCATCGGCTGCTCGTTCCCGGAAGCGGAGCAGGGCTTCAATATCGCGCGTAACTCGGTGCTGCTGGCCGGCTTGCCGAAAACCGTGGGCGGCGTGACCGTCAACCGTTACTGCGCTTCGGGCATCACGGCCATCGCCATGGCGGCCGACCGCATCCGCGTGGGCGAAGCCGACGTCATGATCGCCGGCGGCATCGAATCGATGTCGATGGTGCCGATGATGGGCCATCACCCATCGATGAACCTGGACATGTTCAGCGATGAAAACATCGGCATGGCCTACGGCATGGGCCTGACGGCCGAGAAAGTGGCGCAGCAATGGAAAGTGTCGCGCGAACAGCAGGACGCGTTCTCCGTTGAATCGCACCGCCGCGCCATCGCCGCGCAGCAAGCCGGTTTCTTCAAGGCCGAAACGACGCCCGTCGAAATCATCACGCGTACGCCGAACCTGGCCACCGGCCAGGTGGACGTCTCGCGCCGCACGGTCGACACCGACGAAGGCGCGCGCGCCGATTCGACGATGGAATCGCTGGGCAAACTCAAACCCGTGTTTGCCGCCAAGGGCACCGTCACGGCCGCCAACAGCTCGCAGATGTCCGACGGCGCCGGTGCGCTGCTGATCGTCAGCGAAAAAATCCTGCGCGAGCATAACCTGACCCCGCTGGCGAAATTCTCGTCGTTCGCCGTGCGCGGCGTGCCGCCGGAAATCATGGGCATCGGTCCTAAATTCGCGATTCCTGCAGCGTGCGCCGCCGCCGGCATCACGCAAGACCAGCTGGACTGGATCGAGCTGAACGAAGCGTTTGCCGCGCAAGCCCTGGCCGTCATCGGCGACCTGGGCCTGGACCCATCGAAGGTCAACCCGATGGGCGGCGCGATCGCCCTGGGCCACCCGTTAGGCGCTACCGGCGCCATCCGCGCGGCCACCGTGATTCACGCACTGCAGCGCACCAAGCAGAAGTACGGCATGGTCACGATGTGCGTGGGCGCCGGCATGGGCGCGGCAGGCATCTTCGAGCGCGTTTGATGACACCTGGCATAAGCTACTGCGCGTTGCGATTCGCGGCCTGCGATGCTCACTGTGCCTTCGCACAGCTGCGCGTCTCGGCCACAACTCGCTGCCGCTCGCTACGCTTCTGCCAGGCGTCGTGACGTAGGTGGTCAGATAAGATTAGTCAAAACTTGGGCGCTGAGGATACCTCGGCGCCCTTTATCTTTTTGGAGACGACATGGATATTTTGTGCAGCAAGAGCGAGGGCATTCTGACCCTGGAGTTCAACCGCCTGGAACGCAAGAATGCGATCACGGGCGCCATGTACCAGACCCTGGCCGATGCGCTGGTGGCGGCCGAGACGGACGACGCCGTGCGCGCCATCCTGATCTGCGGCAAGCGTGAGATTTTTACTGCCGGCAACGACCTCGATGACTTCATGAAGACGGCGCGGCCGAAGGATGGCTCGCTCGACCATGACCGTCCCGTGTTCCAGTTCATGCGCGCCCTGTACGGCAGCAGCAAGCCCGTGGTGGCGGCCGTCTCTGGCCCGGCCATCGGCATCGGCACCACCTTGCTGATGCACTGCGACCTGGTCTACGCGGCCGACAACGCCAGCTTCTCGATGCCGTTCACGCAGCTGGGCCTGTGCCCCGAATTCGGCTCCAGCCTGCTGCTCACGCAACTGGCCGGCTACCCGCGCGCGGCGGAAAAGCTGATGCTGGGCGAAGCGTTCCCGGCCAGCGAAGCGCTGGAAATGGGCCTGGTGTCGAAAGTCGTGCCCCTGTACGAATTGATGACCTTCGCGCAAGGCCAGGCCGCCAAGCTGGTGGCCCTGCCGGCGGCCTCGATCCGCGCCACCAAGCGCCTGATGAAGCAAAGCCGCATGGAACCGATGAAGGCCGCCATCGCCGACGAAAACAAACTGTTCAGCGCCATGCTGGGCGGCGCCGAGGCGAAGGAAGCGTTTACGGCCTTCTTTGAAAAGAGGAAGCCGGATTTCAAGAAGTTTGCCTAAGCTGAATGCCGGGGTCAGACCCCAATCCACCCAAGTTAAGCAACAGGCTTGCCATCAAGCAGCCTTGTAGGCCATGTATTTATGAGGCTTGTAGGCGTTGGTTTGCCGTGACCTTGATTGTCCTGGGCGATGTAGA
>NZ_JBNYXO010000021.1:0-57666 GCF_051380715.1 Janthinobacterium kochi | reverse complement strand
GCGGATACGGCATCCAGTTACCCGGTCTTGATATGCCTACCAAGATTTTGACAGCGGTCGATACCGTTCGAAATATCACGAACGGCATGAAGGGAATAATACAAGGTCGGATTAGCGTGACCGAAGGGCATGCGTAATCCGACACATTGTTAACGCTGCTGGTGGTGTCGGATTACGCGGAGCAAAGCCCCGCTAATCCGACCTACCTGGTCATGGCTTGCGGTAGCCGCCTTCGATCCAGTTCGCCGCGGATGTCGCATTGAACTTGAAGGCGGCCGAGGTGCGCACCTTGGCGATCTGCTCGCCATCGGCGTCATAGGCGCTCAGTTCCGCGTACGGGTGGTCTTCATCGGGCACGATGTCGAACATCACCTTGATTTGCCCCTCGTCGGTGGCGATAAACAGGTTCTTGTGCAATTGCGCATGCAGTTGCTGCTCGTGGCGGCGCAGCACTTCCGAGGCAGTTTTGACCAGCGTATTAAACGCATTGACGTCGAGCGGCTTCGGGTTTTTCTTGTCGCGGCCCATCGTCCACGGGCCCACCAAGGCCGGCTCCGGCTCGCCATCCTTGATCATGGCCACGGCCCAGCCTTCATCTTCCTCGTTCTTGATCACGCGCGCCGTCCATCCATTGCCTACCCACAGGCGCGGCTCCTGGATCGGGGCGTCATTGTCTTGCTCGGCTGCTTCGTCGGAAAAGTCGGGGAAATCGGTACTCATGGCGGTGCTCGTGATGGAAGGTCGGGGCTAGCATGATAGTCGAAAACGCCCTCCCGTGCCGCCTTGCCGCAAGCGCGACGGCACGTCACACGGCACGAGCCAGCCTGCCGCCACGGCAGCGATCAGTCCATGGACATGGCAGGCCGGCTGGGCCAGGTCAGCGGTGGACCGGGCGGCACCCAGCGCGGGTCGATGGCTGGCAGTGGCGCATGGTAATTAAAGGGATTGATGATGATCGGCGGTATCGCCGATGGCGCGCCGACGGGTTCGGCGCAGGACTGCGTGGCGCTACGCTGGCGCGTGATGTGATGACCAGAAGGGGATAGCGATTGATCCCCGGTATCTGCAAACAAAAGCATGTTGCCCTCCTTGCGAGACTGAGGTATTCAGTATAGGACGGCTTGCGCACATTACAAGAAAAGAAATCTTGTTCTACATCAGCGTTTTCTGCCCGCCAGCGCCTTCCATACCGCGATATTGACCGCCTGTCGCACGCCGCTGGCAGCGCCTTCCGCGCGCCGCTACAGTGTGACCATGCAATACCCAGTCACCCATCCACAGAGGCCCATCATGAAAAAATTACTCACCTTCGTCCTCATCGTCATGCTCGCCTGCCTGTTCCTCGACAAGATCGGCGCCAGCGACATGCACATGCAGTTCCACGGCGACGATATCGATGGGCCGCTGGAGTGGCTGTTCGGCCTGGTGTTTGCCGGCGGCGGCTTGCTGATCGCCGCCATTGCGCTGGTGTGCGCCGCCGTCGTTACAGGCGTAGTACTTGCCGGCGTGGGCGTGGTACTGATCGCCGTGGTGGCCTTGTGCGTGGTACTGGCGCTGGCGCTGAGCACGCCCGTGCTGCTGCCGCTGCTGATACCCATCGCCATCGTCTGGTTGATCGTCAGCCGCAAGCACAAGCAGGCGCAAGCGCGTCAGCACAGCCTGTAATCACTGCGCCATGAACTTGCTGAGCACGCCGTCGCTAGCGCCGTCATTCTGTTCGATGCGGTTGCGCCCGCCCCGCTTGGCCCGATACAGCGCCTCGTCGGCGCGTGCCAGCACGGCTTCGGAATCGGCATCGGTACCGGCCATGGCGGCCATGCCGATGCTCACCGTGATGGTGATCAGGATGCCGCCATCGGTGGTCAGCGAACTTTCCGCCACGCGCCGGCGCAACCGTTCGGCAAACACGGCCGCCGCCGCCAGGTCGGTGCCCGGCAGCAAGATGGCGAATTCCTCGCCGCCCACGCGGCCCGGTACGTCGACCTTGCGCAGCGCCTGGCACATCAGCGCGCCCAGGTGCCGCAGCACGGTATCGCCCACCGCGTGGCCATACTCGTCGTTGACGCGCTTGAAGTGATCGATGTCGAGCATCAGCACGCTGGCGCAACTGGCCAGTTCGCGCTGCAGCCGTGCATGCTCGTTTTCCAGCGCCGCCATGAAGTGGCGCCGGTTCGGCAAGCCGGTCAAAAAATCGGTAGTGGCCAGCTGCAGCAATTCCGCGTTCATGCGCTTGCGCTCGGTGATATCGAGCGAAGACACCATGACAAAGTCCAGGCTGTCCGCATGGCCGGGCATCACCAGCAAGCTCAATTCATTTTGGCGCGCCGCACCATCGAGACGCACGAAGCTGCTCTCGCACTCGTACAGGTGGGCGCCACCAGCCAGCGCCAGCAGCGCATCGCCGAAACGGGGCAAGGCGCTGTCATCGAAATTCTGTGCCAGGCCCAGCGCGCCGCGGCGCTGGTCGTCCTCGTTGGCACGCACCTGCGCCAGTGCGGCGCCGTTCGCATCGATGATGCGCACCAGCCCCGCCAACTGCTGCAGCGCGTCTGGATTGGCCTGGAAGTAGGTGCCCAGGTCGTGCACGCCCGCTTGCTCAAGCGCATCGAGCGCGGCGCGCACGGCCGACCAGTCCTGTTCCCACAGGGCCACGGGCGCATGGTCGTACAGGCTGCGGAAACGCGCTTCGCCGGCGCGCAGGGCCAGCGCCACCTGTGCCTGTTCGATGGCCATGCCGGCCAGGTGCGCCGCCTCGCTCAGGCGTGCCAGATGCGCCGCGCCCGGTAAGGTGGGCTGGCGGTGATACGCCATCAGCACGCCAAGCAGCTTGCCCGAGCCGCCACGCACGGGCTCGGCCCAGCACGATTGCAGCTGAGCTCGCCACGCAAGTTCCATCGTCTCTTGCACATTGGCAGCGGCATGCAAGTCGCCCACGATTACGCGCTGGCCGTCGCGCAGCGCTTGCGCGGCGATGCCATGCACGCCCTGCAGGGTGTCGAGGTCATGGCCATGGCTGGACAGGTTGAAAAATGCGGGCAAGCTCGGCGCCGCGCCCAACACCAGGCGGTGGCGGCTTTCATCGAGCAGCAAGATGCTGCACAGCATGGCAGGATGGTCGGCTTGCACGCTCAGCACCACACTTTCCAGCACCCGTTCCAGCGGCGCGCCCGTGGCCAGCATTTCCAGCACCTGGCGCCGTGTGTGCTCGCGCCGCTCCATCTGGCTGCGCTCGCTGATATCGCGGAAGGTCCACAAGCGCGCCTGTTCGTTGCCCAGCTGCATGCTGCGCACATATTGCTCGACCACCCGTCCATCGCGCAGGTGCAGCACATCGCGCCGTTCGCGGTGGCCGTGCGGCGCGTGGGCGCGTGCCCCCAGGAAAGGCGCCGCCTGCTCCAGCTGGCTTTGCACATGGCGCACCAGCGCCGCGCCATCGGCTTGCCAGTCGAGCGCATCGGGCACTTGCCACAGGTCGCGGAAGCGCCGGTTCGAGGTGAAGATGTGGCCATCGATGTTGTCGACCAGAATGCCGTCGATGGTCGAATCGAGGATGCTGCGCAGCATGGCCTGGCTGCGCTGCGCTGCCTCGGCCATCGCCAGCACGCTCGCCTGGCCCTGCTCCAGCTGACCGGTCAGCTCGCTCGAGCGCGCCAGCGCCGCCTGGGCGCGGGTGCGGCCCGCCGCCAGCAGCCAGGCCGCCAGCGCCAGCACGACGCTGGCCAACACGCCAGTCAAGGCCACCAGGCGGGGCCGCGCCAGCAGTTCGCCATCGAAACCCGGCATGGTGCGCACGCGCAAGGTCCAGGCATGGCCGGCGATGCTGATCGCCTGCTGCGACAGCAGGCTGTCCGAGGCGGCAGACGACTGCGTGCCCGGCAAGCTGTCGTACATCAGGGCCGCCTCGGTCAGTTGCGCGCCATCATAGATTTCCAGGTCCAGCTGGCGCGCCCCCTCGCCGCCCACGCCCGCCATCAGGTCGCCCATGCGGAATGGCGCAAATACCCAGGCGCGCAAGGCGGCACGCCGCTGCTCCACGCTGGCATGCGGCAAGCCATTGTCATACACGGGCAGCACGACCAGGAAACCATGCGTCTGGGCGCTGCCACCATCTTGCAGCAGGTGGATCTTGCCCGTCATGGCGGCCTGGCCCGTGTCGCGCGCCTGTTCGAGCGCGGCGCGGCGCACGGGTTCGGACCAGATGTCATAGCCGAACGCCAGCAGGTTGCTTTCGCTTAAAGGTTCCAGATAAGTGATGGGCGCATGCCAGGCCCGCTGGCCCGGCGGACGCACGGCATAGCCGGGATAGCCCTCCGCGCGCACGCTCGCTTCGTGCCGCGCCAGCCCGGCACCGGGCAACAGCGGCAGGTAGCCGATGCCCTGGATGCCGGGGAAGTGCCGGTCCACCTGCTGCACCGCCAGATAGGCATGCAATTCGCTACGCGTGACGCCTTGCGAACTGGCATACAGTCCCTGCACACCGTGCAGCACCTGGATGTAGGTCTGCATGCGGACGACGATGTTGCCCATCAGTTGGCGCACGCGGAAGTCAAAATCGGCCTGCACCTGCTGTTCGCTGGCGTCGTGGGCATTGCGCCAGGCG
Organism: Janthinobacterium kochi; assembly: GCF_051380715.1. Classification (NCBI taxonomy): domain Bacteria; kingdom Pseudomonadati; phylum Pseudomonadota; class Betaproteobacteria; order Burkholderiales; family Oxalobacteraceae; genus Janthinobacterium; species Janthinobacterium kochi. Next base: position 53,066 of record NZ_JBNYXO010000021.1, on the reverse strand, counting down.
CCATACGTCAGTCCCAGGCACATCGCCAGCACCAGCGCGGCCAGCACGCGCGGTCCCACCCAGTGCGACACTGACCGAGCAAACCACGACGTAGACGCGTGTGTAGGCATGACAGGCGGAAAAGCAGAACAGTTATCCAACCGCTACACGACCAGCAACATGACTGGCAGCGGGCTGCACGATTACCATCGGTATTCGATGAAAACGATAGTACGTTACAGCGAGCGCCCTTGCAATGCTGAATATTGTATTAAAAAGACTACAAATTGCGAGACTGCAACTGAGTTTTCCGAGCACAAAGTCGGCCCCATCGCAACTGATAATGATTCTCATTTATAATTACCATCCCGCTCTTCCTCCACGCCCCGACGATGCCCTCCCAGCCGCCCTCCCTCCATGACACTTCCTGGCAACTACCGCTGGCCACACCAAGGCTGGAACTCAGTGCGGGCACCCTGTCTTTTCCGGCGCCGGCGCACAGCATCGAACACAATGAGCCAGGGCTGAAACTGGTGCTGGTCCTGGGTGGCCAGCTCGATTATCAATTGCAAAGCGGCGGCGCCGTGAATGTCGAAGGTCCGGCCTTTCACATCAGCCTGAGCGACACGCCATTTTCCGTCAGCCACCGCTACGCTGCACGGCAACCGCTACAGTACCTGAGTGTGCGCATGCCGATGGAGGCCTTGCACGACACCTTCGGCACCGAGCTGGGGTCGCTGGCGCGGCGCATCGCCCCGGCCACGCGGCAAGCCATGGCAACGGCAAATGGACGCGCCTGCAAGGCCTTGCAGGCGCTGGGCCGGCAAATTATGCTGTGCCCGCTGACCGGGCCGCTGCGCCAGCTGTATTTGTCTGGCAAGGCGCTGGAACTGACGGCCGCCGTGATGAACGGCCTGGCCAGCACCGGCGCCCCGGCAGAGACGGCGCCCGGCACGCGCCAGCTGCGCTGCCTGCAGCAGGCGCGCGACATCTTGCTGCAGCGGCTGCACGCACCGCCGACCTTGCCGGAACTGGCGCGTCTGGCCGGCACCAACGCCAGCACCCTGAGCAAGGGCTTTCGCCAGCAGTTCGGCACCAGCGTCTTCGCCTACGTGCGCCAGCAGCGCCTGGAACTGGCCTACCGCATGCTCGCGTCCGGCAACATCAGCGTAGCCGACGCGGCGCACGCCTGCGGCTACACGGATTCGCATTTCAGCAAGGTGTTCCGCCTGCGCTATGGCGTTTCCCCCAGCGACCTGCGCTGCGCCTGACGCAATACGCGCAATCGCCAGGAAAACAGCGGCAATCCTTAACGCCCTGAAGATACCCTTCTTTACCATATTGAGATTGATTCTCAATACGAAAGGTCCGGTTTTTCATGGCAATGTTTCCACTCCCCCCACGCGGCGTCCGCTGGCCCCGGCATACCCTGCACGTCCTGGCCGCCTTCGGCTGCAGCCACCTGGCGCAGGCGGCCGAGGCGCCGGCACCTGAGGCCAGCCTGCCCGTCATCGCCGTCACGGCCACGCGCGAAGCGGGCGCCAGCATGGGCAAGACGGGCGCTTCGCTGAAGGAAACGCCGCAGTCGCTGAGTATCATCAGCCAGGAACGCATGCAGGAACAAAACCTGCAGACGCTCGACGACGTGCTGCAACAAGCGACGGGCACCACCGTGCAGCCGTTCCAGCTGCTGACCACGGCCTACTATGCGCGCGGCTTCAAGATCGATTCCTTCGAACAGGATGGCGTGCCCGTGCTGATGGGCAACATGGCCAGTCCGCAGCAAGACATGGCGATGCTGGAACGCGTGGAAATCCTGCGCGGCGCCAACGGCTTGCTGCATGGCAGCGGCAACCCTGCCGCCACCGTCAACCTGGTGGCCAAGCGGCCGCAAAAGACCTTCGCCGCGCAGGGCGCGCTGGCGGGCGGCAGCTGGGACCGCCGCCGGGGTGAAGCCGACATCGGCGGCCCCCTGAACGCCGCCGCCACGCTGCGCGCGCGCGTCGTCGCCACGCACGAGGAACGGGGATTTTTCTATGACGTGGCGCAGCAGAACAGCAGCAACCTGTATGGCGTGGCCGAGCTGGACCTGGCGCCGGGCAGTACGCTCAGCGTCGGTGCGCAGAAACAGCGCATCCGGTCGATCACCAACATGGCAGGCGTGCCGCGCTATGCGGACGGCGGCGACCTCGGCTTGCCCCGCTCGACCTATCTCGATGCGGCCTGGGACCAGTTCGACTGGGATACCCAGCGCGTCTTCGCCAGCCTGGAACAGCATTTTGCCAACGGCTGGCAAGCCAGGGTGCAAGCGAATCACCTGTCCGGCGACTCCTTCCTGAAATACGCAGGCGCGTATGGCGCCGCGCGCCGCGACCGGCACCCGTCCTCCAGCGTGATGGGCGCCGCCTACCGCTTCGACAATGGCCAGAACAGTGTGGATGCCTACGCCAGCGGCCCCTTCCGCCTGGGCGGACGCCAGCACGAGTTGTTGCTGGGCACCAACGTCCAGCACACGTCCAGCGAGCAGTTCTCGGCCAGCTTCCTGCCGCCGCCGAAGGGAACCTTTGACGTCTTCCACTGGAACCCTTACGCGCTGGCAGAACCGGCCACCAGCGCGTATGCCTCGCGCGGACCGACCAAGGTCAGCCAGTGGGGCGCCTACGCCATGGGGCGCTTCCAGGTGAGCGACGCGCTGACGGCCATCGCCGGCACGCGCCTGAGCCGCTGGAAACAGGAAACGCGCACGGCGCGCGTGGAACCGGACACCCAGCTGACGCCGTACGGCGGCCTGGTCTACGCCCTGTCGCCGCAATGGTCCGGCTATGGCAGCTACACGCAAGTGTTCCAGCCGCAAAGCCAGACCACCGTCGACGGCAAGACGCTCGATCCCGTGACGGGCAACAACCTGGAAGCTGGGATCAAGGGCGCGCTGGCGAATGGCAAGCTCGACGTTTCCCTGGCCGTGTACCAGATCCGCCAGAACAAGCGGGCCCAGGAAGACCCGAATTTCCCTTGCGCGGGCAACGTCTGCTATTACATCGCCGGCGGCGAAGTGCAAAGCCGGGGCCTGGAAGCGGAAGCGAACGGCCAGCTGACGCCCGAGCTGAACCTGTCCGCCGGCTACAGCTACAACACGACGCGCTACCTGAAGGACGCCGAATCGCAGGGCCAGCCGTTTGCCAGCTTCGCGCCCGCCCACATCCTGCGCGCGTGGGCCAACGCCACCCTGCCGTGGGCCGGACGCCGCCTGAGCGCCGGACTGGGCGTACAGGCGCAAAGCCGGTACAGCGTTACCTCGGGCGGCGTGACGCTGCGCCAGGGCGGCTATGCGCTGGCCAATGCCCGCCTGGGCTGGCGCATCGACCGCCATTTCACGGCCGCGCTCAATGTCAACAACCTGTTCGACAAACACTATTACCAGAGCCTGTCCGGCACGGCCTGGAACAACCGCTATGGCGAGCCGCGCAGCGTGATGCTGTCCCTGCGCGCCCAGTATTGAGGCCCCCATGAACGACGACAACTTCACCCTTTTCCCGCTCGACGGCCACCTGCTGGCCTTGCACGCCGATGCGCTGGCCCTGGCCATCCCCTACCATGCGCGCGGCAAGAGCCGCGCCGACTGGATCATCGGCGTCAAGCACGTCAGCGACGCCCAGTCCGTGCACGGCGACCATTGGGAACGCCACCCGCGCGGCGATGAAACCCTGTGCCTGCTCGAAGGCAGCATCGAACTGGTGCTGCAAGCGGATGACGGCGCGCAACGCCGCATCGCCTTGCAGGCGGGGCAAGCCTGCATCGTGGCGCGCGGCACCTGGCACCGGCTGAAAGTGCACGTCCCCGGACGCCTGCTGTTCATCACGCCCAGCATCGGCAGCGAACACCGCAAAGTGGGCGGTGCCGCATGAGGCCGGCACTGCAGCGGGCTCACCTGTGGCTGATGGTGGCGGCCCTGTACTTCACGCAGGGCGTGCCGCTGGGCCTGGCCATGGAAGCGCTGCCGGCCATGCTGCGCCGCGACGGCGCGCCACTCGACGCCCTGGCCTTTTTGCCGCTGGTGGGCTTGCCATGGGTCCTGAAATTTCTGTGGGCGACGCAGGTCGACAACCGCTGGAATGCTCGGTTGGGCCGGCGCCGCAGCTGGCTGCTGCCGATGCAGGCGCTGGCCACCGCCTGCCTGCTGGGCGCAGCCCTGCTGGGGCTGTCGGCCGCCACCGCACCGCTGATCGTCGCCCTGGCCGCTTGCGGTTCGCTGGCCAGCGCCACGCAGGACATCGCCACCGACGGCCTGCTGGCCGAACGCTTCGAGGGCGCCGCGCTGGGCCGCGCCAATGCCTTGCAGGTGGGCGGCACCATGGTGGGATTTTTCACGGGCGGCTCCGGGGTATTGATGCTGTCGGGCATGTTCGGCCAAGGCGTGGCGCTGCTGGCGCTGGCGGTGATCAGCACCGCCAGCCTGGCGCTCGTCGTGCTGTGGCGCGAAAATCCACTCGTGGCCGCGCTGCCCGCATCGGTCCTGGTCCCGGCTCCGGTATCGGCGCCGCGCCAGGCCAGCTTGCGCGGTTTTATTCGCCGCCCCGGTGCGCCGGCGCTGCTGGGCATCGCCTTTTTATCGTCGATGACGGCCGTGGCCGGCTATGGCCTGTCGAAACTGCTGCTGGTCGACGCCGGCTGGCCACTGGAAGAGGTCGGCAAGGTGGGCATGGCCGGCGGCATGATCACCGTGCTGCTGGGCTGCGGCGGTGGCGCCTGGCTGATCGGCCGCCATGGCCCGCAGCGCATCTTCCTGCTGGGCCTGTGCGCCTCGGCGGCCGCTGCCGGCCTGTGGCTGTGGCTCGCTGCCATGCCCGCGCCCCTGCCGTCCAGCCTGGTCTGGCTGGCGACGGCGCTGGGCTGCTTTGGCGCCGGCTGCGCGTCGGTATCGATGCTGACCATGGCGATGCAGTTTGCCCGTCAGAGCGGCCAGGCGGGCACGGACATGACGGCCGTGCAAAGCATGCGCGACGGCGGCGAAATCCTCACCTCGTCCACCTTGACGGGCGTGGCGGCCAGCGCCGGCTATGGCGGCAGTTTCACGCTCGGCATCGTCTGCGCGCTGCTGGCCATGTGGCTGGCGCGCCAGTTGGCGCAGCAAAGCCAGCTGGCCTGAGCGCGCTGCTGTACAGTACTGGCGATTGCAGACACAGGAGCATCGCTTGCACGACGACCGCTGGCAGGGAAGCTTATGGCTGGCGCCGGACTTTGCCATCCTGCATGGCGCAGTAGGCGCCACGGACAGCCACGCCCATTACGCGCACCAGCTGATGTTGAGCACGGGTGCGCCCTTCACGGCAGAGCTCGACGGCATCGTCTACACGGCGCGGCACTTGCTGATCGAGAGCCTGCACCCGCACGCCATCCTGAGCGCGCCAGCCCCCATGCTGACCATCTATGCGGAACCGCAACGCCTGGGCGGGCCGGCCTTGCTGGCGGCGGCCGGCAGCGCAGGCGCGCCCAGCCTGGACAGCCTGGCCGCCGCGCTGCAGGCACAGCCACGGGAAATCCTGGCCGACGCACGCGTGCAGCGCGCGCTGGACCAGGTCGATGCGCTGCTGTCGGGCAAGGTCAGCGCGGCCACCGTGGCCGAGGCGGCGCATTTGTCGCTGAGCCAGCTGGAACGCCTGTTCAACGCCCAGCTGGGCTTGCCCGTGCGGCGCCTCGTGCTGTGGCGCCGCTTGCGCCTGGCCATCCGCTATATTTTGCTCGGCAGCACCCTGACGGATGCGGCCCACGGCGCCGGCTTTGCCGATGCCGCGCATTTTTCGCGCACCATGCGCAGCCTGTTCGGCGTGCGCGCCGACCGCAGTTTGCGCCAGCTCAACGTGAGGCTGCTCGATTGAGTGCCTGCTTCAAGCCGGCCGGCAGCTCGGGCGCGCGCACGCCCTCTTCCGCGCGGAACGGTTCCAGCAGTTGTGCCCCATACGCGAGCGGGTAATCGGGACGGCTGCCGATGCCCAGGTCCTCGCCCCGCATGCGGTAGCCGGGTGCATCGAAGGCGGTGCCCAGCAAGCGATCCCAGCAAGTAAAGAACAGGCCGAAATTCACGTCGCCGGCCGTGCCGTATTTCATGTGGTGAAAACGGTGCAGGGGCGCCCAGGCAAACACGTGACGCAGCGGCCCCATGCGCATGTCGACATTCGCGTGCTGCAGCAACAACTGGATCGCCACGGCAAACGCCAGCACGGCCATGACACGCTCCGGTATGCCCAGCAGCAACAAGGGCAGCATGCCGCCCGCCGCTTCCAGCAGCAGGTGCAGCGGGTGCTTCATCCAGCCATTAAAACCGTACAGGCGCTGCACGCTGTGGTGCACGGCGTGCAGCTTCCACAGGAAATAATAGCGGTGGCTCAGGTAATGCACGAGCGTGATGCCGCAGTCGGCGATGAGGATCGCCAGCAGCAATTGCCCCCAGAACGGCAACTGGCCGGGCCAGAACGGCCCCAGCGCCAGGTGTCCTGCCAGCAGGGGAAAAGCAGCCAGCCCCAGCAGATACAGTGCTTCGTTGACGAGTGCGTGCAGGCTGTCGCGCCAACCATCGCCGTAATCGTGGTTCCACGCGCCGTCATACGGCAAATAGCGTTCGGCAAGAAAAGAAGTGAGCAGGGCCAGCAGCAGCAAGGGCGGCAAGACCCAGAGAGAATAGTGGCACACCGCCATCAGGTAACTGGCGGCGCCGATGAAGCCGGCCCAGAAGACGGGGCCGTACAGCGCGGCAAAGAGGGATTTCATGGCAAGGTGCTCCTGTGGCAAAAACCACAGCATGGCTTGCACTCCTGCCGCGCCGCTTGAAGAAACGGCGCAATCTGTTGTTTACTTGGCCGCCTTGCGCGCAGCGTATTGCTGGTAGCCATTGGCGCGCAGGGCGCAGGCGGGGCAAGTGCCGCAGCCATAGCCCCAGTCGTGCAGCTCGCCCCGCTCACCCAGATAGCAGGTGTGCGTACCGCTACGTATCAGGTCGACCAGCGGTTGGCCGCCCAGGTCTTCCGCCAGGTCCCAGCTTTGCGCCTTGTCCAGCCACATCAGGGGCGTTTCCAGTTTCAAACGCGTGTTCATGCCCAGGTTCAGGGCCACTTGCAGGGCCTTCATCGTGTCGTCGCGGCAATCCGGGTAGCCGGAAAAATCCGTCTCGCACATGCCACCCACGAGCACCGTCAGGCCGCGGCGATACGCCACGGTGGCGGCCACTGTCATGAACAGCAAGTTGCGCCCAGGCACGAAGGTGTTCGGCAAGCCGTTTTCCTGCATGACGATCTCGACGTTCTGCGTCATGGCCGTATCGGAAATGGCGGAAATCAAAGACAGGTCTATCATGTGATCCTGGCCCAGGCGGCTGTCCCACTCGGGCGACTGCTGGCGTATCTGCTCGAGCACGCCGGGACGCACCGTCAGTTCGATTGCATGCCGCTGGCCGTAATCAAAGCCGATGGTTTCCACGCGGCTATAGTGTTTCAAGGCCCAGGCCAGGCAGGTGGTGGAATCTTGTCCACCGCTAAAGAGCACCAGTGCGGAGTCCGTTGCTAGCATAATTTCTTTCTTTTCAGTTTTACTCTGTTGCAATCGTGCGCGAGGAAACGTAATTCCCAGCGCAAAAAATACTTATTCGTCCGCCATCAGTTTACCTATTCCGGTAACATGCAGTCAGCATTTACTCATCTGGAGCATCATGTTTTCTGCACGACCCATACGGCATACAGCTGCCGGCAAGGCGATACGACCACGAATTTTGGCACAAGTAGTGACAAAAGTAATGGGGCAACTGACACTGGCGGCCGCCGGCAGTGTCATCTTGATATGCCCGCTCGCCCAGGCCCGCGCGCAGGAAGCTACGCAAGAGCTCCCGCAAGACGCCGTTGCAGACACCCCCGTCAGCACGGAAGCGGCGCCCGCGCCGCTGCAGTACGAGGTCAAGGTCAACGCGCCCGGCGGTCTCGATGAGTTGCTCGAAAAAAACCTGGACCTGGAACGTTTCCGCGGCAACCCGCGCATGGACCGCGAACAATTGCAGCGCCTCGTGCGTGATACGCCTGAGCAAGCCAGGAACCTCGTCGCCACGGCCGGTTATTACACGCCCGTCGTCACGGTGCGCGTCGATACGACGGGCGCCAGGCCCGTCGTCATCGTCGACGTCGATCCGGGCGCACTGGTGACCATCGACAAGGTCGAGCTGGAATTGCGCGGCTTCGATCCCACGCCGCCGCTGGCCGCTTCCGAAGCGTATGATACGGAAGCGCTCAAGCGCAGCTGGCCGCTGAAAACGGGCAGCGTGTTTCGCCAGGCCGACTGGGAAGCGGCCAAGCGCGCGCTGCTGCGCGAAGTGGTGCAGACGCGCTATCCGCGCGCCCAGCTGGTCGATACGCAAGCCGTGGTCGATCCGGAAACGCACAAGGTCTCGCTCCTGGTGGTGCTCGACAGCGGCCCCGAGCTGCGCTTCGGCGAACTGCGCATTGAAGGCTTGAAACGCTACGATGCCAGCATCATCCGCAACCTCGACAAGATACGTCCGGGCGACTACTACAGCGAATCGGCGTTGCAATCGTTGCAGGCGCGCCTGCAGGACACGGGCTACTTTGCCAGCGTGGAAGTGAGCGCCGACATGAGCAGCATCCTCAGCGAGCAGATCGCAGCGGGCCAGGAAAGCCAGCAAGCCGAGGCCGAAGCTGCCAGCGCCGGTGCCGCCACCGCAACCAAACCCGTCAACCGCGGCCCCGCGCCGCTGCTGCCGCTGGTCGTGCGCGTAACGGAAAACAAGCAGCAGAACGTCAGCGCCGGTCTCGGTTTCAGTACGAATACGGGGAATCGCGCCCAGCTCAACTATGACAACCTGAATGTGTGGGGCACGCGCTTCAAGAGCGCGATCACCATGGAAACGAAGAAACAGACGGCGCACGCCAACTTCTATTTCCCCACCACCGAACGCGGCTACAACGACAGCGCGGGCGCCTCGTTCGAGCGCAGCGACATTTCCAACGAAATCACGGCCGTCACCACCATCTCGGCCAAGCGCAACTGGGGCGGCACCAAACTCGAACGCAGCCTGACGTTCGAGTTCCTCAGCGAAGACAAGACTGTCGTCGGCCTGGAACAGACGCGCAGCAAGAGCTTGCCCCTGACCTATGCCATCACCAAGCGCAGCCTCGACAGCCTGCTGTTCCCCACCAAGGGCTATGTCATCAATGCCCAGGTGGGCGGCGCCCTGCTGCCCGTGCTGACGGACGAGCGCTTCGTGCGCGTGGCCGGCAAGGCCGTGTATTACCGTCCGCTCGGTGAAAAAGGCGAGCTGATCGTGCGCGGCGAAATGGGCGCGCTCGGTTCGAAGGAAAAACGCGGCGTGCCGGCCGTCTATCTGTTCCGCGCGGGCGGCGACCAGTCGGTGCGCGGCTATGCCTACCAGGAGCTGGGCGTCAAGGAAGGCGACGCCACCGTCGGCGGGCGCTACATGGCCACCGCCAGCGCCGAGTACCAGTACTGGTTCAAGCCGAAATGGGCGATTGCAGCCTTCTATGACGCCGGTAACGCGGCCGATACCGTCAAGGCGCTGACACCGAAATCGGGCTATGGCCTGGGCGGGCGCTACAAGAGCCCCGTCGGCCCCATCAATGTCGACGTCGCGTATGGCCACGCCGTCCAAGCTTACCGTTTGCACTTTTCTCTGGGATTCACTTTCTGATGTCCGATATGACTACCGAGGCGCCAAACGCCGTCCCTCCACCGCCAGCGAACAAACCGCGCCGGGCGTTGCGCTACCTCCTGATCGCCGTCGCCAGCCTGGCCGTGCTGCTGGGCGGCGCCTTCTGGTTCCTGGGCCGCGAATCGACCTTGCAGATGCTGGTGCAAAAAGTGGCCAGCGCCAGCGGCGGCGAGATCGCAGTGTCAGGCGTGTCCGGCTCGCTGTACAAGCGCATGCACCTGGGCCACGTCAGCTACCGCAGCAAGACGCAGCACATCACGGCCGACAACATCGACATCAACTGGTCGCCGTTCCAGTTCTTCTCGGAAGGCATCGCCATCAGCGAACTGCACGTGGCCAGCCTGTCCGTGGCAAGCACGGCGCCCTCCGACGAACCATCGACGATGCCCACCAGCCTGGCTTCGCCCTTCAAGATCGGCATTGCCGACGCGCGCCTGGACAAGGTGACCTTGGTCAGCGCGGGCGGCAACACGGTGTTTGAAAAGATCCATTTCAGCTTGTCGGGCGACAAGACGCAATGGCAGCTGGAAGACGCCTCGGCCTTGACGCCGTTCGGCCAGGCCACCGCCAGCGCGACGATGGCCGCCACGCAGCCGTTCAAGCTGTCAGGCAAGGCCGGCTTGACGCAGCTCAACGCCGCCGCCGGTGAAAAACCCGCTGCCCTCGTTTTGCAACTGGGTGGCGACTTGAACGTGCTGAACGTGACGGCCAAGGGCAGCGCGGGCGCGGCCACGGCCGACGCCCAGCTGGCGCTGGCGCCGTTCGACCCCGTCATCATCCTGCGCTCGGCCAGCATCCGTGGCCGCAACATCAATCCGGGCAAGTTTGACGCCACCCTGCCGCAGGCGGACCTGAGCCTGGAACTCGACGCCGCTATCGATACGCGGCCCAACGCGCAAACGGTGTCGGGCAAGCTGGCCATCCTCAACCACGCCACGCCGGGCCCCATCGACCAGCAAAAGCTGCCGCTGCGCCAGTTCGAGGCGCGCCTGGGCGGCACCCTGACGGCCACCACGCTGGAATCGGCCATCATCGATTTCGGCAACGCGGGCAAGTTCACGGGCAGCGGCAAGCTCAACCGCGACGCCGCCGACGCACCCATCGGCACGGCGCAACTGACCTTGCACACGGACAAGATCGACTTGCAGCACATTTACAGCAGTATCAACAGCACCAAGATCGTCGGCGACATCGTGCTCGACAGCGACGGCAAGACGCAAACCCTGCGCGCCAAACTGGGCGAAGCCAAGCTGCGCCTGGACGTGGAAGCGACGCTCGCCGATTCGCTCGTGCAATTGCGCAAGGCAACCTTGCAAGCAGGCAAAAGCAGCGTCAACGCGACGGGCCAGATCAGCCTGAAGGACGAGCAGCCATTCAAGGCCGTGGCCAGCACCAGCCGCTTGAACCCGGCCGACTTCGGCGCCTTCCCCGTGGCCGACCTGAACCTCGACGTGCGCGCCTATGGTCACGTGGCGCCAACATGGCTGGCGAATGCGGACTTCACCGTGCGCCCCAGCAAGCTGCTCGACCAGCCCCTGTCCGGCAAGGGCAAGCTGACGGCCGATGCGGACCATTTCAGCGGCATCGACGTGCAACTGGCGCTGGGCAAGAATAATCTCACGGCCAAGGGCAACTTTGGCGGCGCCGGCGAAAAACTCCACTGGAATGTCGATGCGCGCCAGCTCTCTGCCCTGCAGAGCGACTTGCTGGGCGCCGTGCAAGCCAGCGGCGTGGTGCAGGGCACCCTGCAACAGCCGCGCACGACGTTCGTTGCCGATGCAAAGGGATTGGGTCTCAGCAGCGGCAAGCGCCCTGCGCCGGACAGCGCCATCCACGCCAGCGGCGACGTGGGCTTGACGGGGCCGAAGCAGGCAGCGGAATTGAAAATGACGGGTTCCCTGCAAAAGATCAACCCGGCCGCCTTTGGTACATCACTACCCAACGGCAACGTGAATGCGGATTTCACCGGCAGCGGCCGCTTGAGCGGCGACTGGCAGGTGGCCCTGAACCTGGGTCTGCGCGAATCGACCCTGCAAAACGCGCCGCTGGCCGGTTACGCCAAGTTGTCGGCCAACGCGAAACGGGTCGACAGCGTCGATGCGGAATTGCGCCTGGGGCCGAACAGCCTGCTGGCCAAGGGCGCGCTCGGTGGCGCCACCGACAAACTGACGTGGAAACTCGACGCGCCGCAACTGTCGACTCTCGGTCCCCGCTTTGCCGGCGTGCTGCACGCGGCCGGCTCCGTCTCGGGCAAGATGGACGCGCCCGCCGCGCAACTGACGCTCGACGGCCGTGACCTGACCTTCTTTGGCGACCAGCAATTGAAGTCCATCAAAGGCAGCGCCAGCGTGGGCGCCGGCCAGGGCGCGCTCGCCCCCATGGTCAGCAGCCTGGACATCACGGGCTACAGCACGCCCACCTTCAAGCTGGCCAGCGCCCGCCTGGGCACGACGGGCACGCGCGGCAGCCATAACGTCAGTTTGACGGCGCGCAATGACGATTTCGATGCCACCGTGCAAATCCGCGGCAGCCAGAGCGGCTCCAACTGGACAGGCATGATCGACAGCCTGCAAAACAAGGGCCGCTATGCGCTGGTGCTGCAAGCGCCCGTGCCCGTCAAAGTGGCGGGCCCTGCCGGCAGCGGCGTGGCGGGCCTGGGCCAGCCCGAGCAGATCAGCGTGGGCAATACCGTCATCAAATTGCCAGCAGGCAGCATCAGCATGCAAAGCCTGGTCAAGAACGGCCCCCGCTGGACCAGTTCCGGCCAGGCGGCCGGCGTGGCGCTGACCTATCTGGCGCAAGTGATCCCCGCGCTGCAGGCCAATGCGCGCAGCGACCTGACCCTGGGCGCGCAATGGTCGCTCGACATGCAAGTGCCGACGGCGAAACAGAAAGACCCTTCCCTGGCCGGCATGCTGCACCTCTACCGCGAAAAAGGCGACGTGACGGTGGGCGTGGAACAGCCGCTGGCGCTGGGACTGCGCACCCTCGATGCGCGCATCGACGTGGCCAACCAGCAGCTGCGCCTGGCCGTCAAACTCGATGGCGCCCGTGCGGGCCAAAGCGACATCAATGCCACCGTGCAAATGCTGGGCGGGCGCATCAGCAACGACAGCGCCCTCTCCCTGACGGGCACCACCAATATCGATACACTGGCGTGGCTGGCGCCGCTGACGGGCCAGCCGGGCCTGGAGCTGGGTGGCGCCTTGAAATTGGCCCTGTCCGGCAGCGGCACCATCGGCGCGCCGCAATTGAATGGCGACATCAACGGCAGCAAGCTGCTGGTGAACTGGGCCGACCAGGGCTTGAAATTGCGCAATGGCGTGCTGCAAGCCAAGCTGGCCGGCGATCAATTGCAATTGCAGCGCCTGAGCTTTGACGGCGGCGATGGCAAGGTGCAGGCAGATGGCTGGGTACGCTTTGCAAATGGCGAAGCGAGCCTGGAACTGAAACTGATGGCCGACCGCCTGCTGGCGCTGTCACGCCCCGACCGCACCCTGATCCTGTCGGGCAACAGCACCCTGGTGCGCAACGACAAGCGTTTCAGTTTCGACGGCAAGTTCAAGGCCAACCGCGCGCTGATCGAACTGGCGCCGCAAGATACTCCCACGCAAAGCAGCGACGTGGTGGTGCTGGGCAAGGAAGTCAAGGGCAGCAAGGAGGCGCCTTCGCTCCCGCTGAATATCGACCTGGAATTTGACCTGGGCAATGCCTTCCACCTGCGCGGCATGGGCATCGATGCCGACCTGGCCGGCAATGTGCGCGCCAGAGTCATCAACCGCGCCGCGCCGCGCGTGACGGGCAGTATCAAGGTCGTCAACGGCTTGTATGCGGCGTATGGGCAGAAGCTGTCGATCGAACGGGGCTTGATCGCCTTCACGGGCGCCTACGACAACCCGTCGCTGAACATCCTGGCCGTGCGCAAGCGCCCCGAGGGCGAAGCGCTGTCGGAAACGAATGTGGAAGCGGGCGTGGAAGTGCGCGGCACGGCCCAGGCGCCGACAGCCAAGCTGGTGTCCACACCGAGCGTCTCGGACAGCGACAAACTGGCCTGGCTGATCCTGGGCCATGGCGCGGAAACGGCGGCCGGCGATGAAATGGCCCTCTTGACGACGGCGGCCGGCGCACTCTTCGGCGGCTCCGGCGGCGGCTTGCAGGGCAAGCTGGCCAATTCGCTGGGCCTCGACGAAGTGGGCCTGTCGCAGGCGCAAGGGCTGGAAAGCACGGTCGTCACCGTCGGCAAGCGCCTGTCCTCGCGCGCCTACCTGACGTTCGAGCAAGGCACCAGCACCGCGACGAGCCTGGTGAAACTGCGCTACAAACTGAACCGCCGCATCACCTTGCAATTCCAGACGGGCACCAACAATGCGCTGGACGTGTTGTATACGTGGGCGTTTGATTAGAGTGGCGGCCAACAATGTTGTCGGATTACGCGTGGCGTTGCCGCGTTAATCCGACACCACCAGAAACAACAAAGGGCGCCTCGGCGCCCTTTTCTTTGCTCTGCTGCAAACAGCTTATTCAGCCACGTCGAGCCCCCGCTCGATCATGCCTTCGACATACGCGCGCAGATATTGTTCCAGCGCGGGGCCGGACAGCACGTTGGCCGTCAGCGCGCCGTGCGGCGAGCCTTTCAGCACGCCATCGTGGTACACGCGCGCAATCCAGGCCACGTCCGCGCCCTGGGTGTAATCGAGTTCATAGTCAAACGATTCTCCGCTGACTTTGCGTGTGTAGACTTCCTTGACAATTGCCATCTGAAACAGCCTTTCTTGAGATTAACTGGGGTGCGGGTGCGGCACCGGATCGTCCTGCGGCACCGGGTGCGCGGGCCCCGGATGGTGCCCGGGCGCTTCTTGCGGCTCCGGCGCCGGCATGGGCTCATCGACGGGCGCCGGGTCGGGCGCGCGGTGGGCGTGGATGACGGACATGGCTGGCCTCCCTGCAGACAAAGGAAGACCATACCACGAGATGCGCGCCGCTGCCCTTATTTGCCTGCCGGCTTGATGTCGGCGGCCGGCGGCGCCGCGTTCTTCACATATTTCTCCAGCCAGTTGTTGCTTTCATACAGCATCTGCATGATCGATTCGCGCGCGCGGTAGCCGTGGCTTTCGTTCGGCAGCATCACCAGGCGCGCCGTACCGCCCAGTCCCTTGACGGCCTGGAACATGCGCTCGCTCTGGATGGGGAAGGTGCCCGAGTTGTTGTCCTGCTCGCCGTGGATCATCAGCAATGCATCCTTGATCTTGTCCGCATAGTTAAACGGCGACATGGCCTGGTAGACGGCTGGCGCCTGCCAGAACGAACGCTCTTCCGACTGGAAGCCGAACGGCGTCAGGGTCCGGTTGTAGGCACCGCTGCGGGCGATGCCGGCGCGGAACAAGCGCGTGTGCGCCAGCAAATTGCCCGTCATGAAGGCGCCATACGAGTGGCCGCCGATGGCAATGCGGTTACGGTCGGACACGCCACGGCGCACCACTTCTTCGACGGCCGCCTCGGCGTCGGCCACCAGTTGCGGCAGATAGGTGTCGTTCGGCTCCTGCTCACCGGTTCCCACGATAGGAAACGATGGGTTGTCGAGCACGGCATAGCCCATGGACAGGAAGGCGGCCGGCCCCCAGTAGCTGACGGCATTGAATTTGTACGGAGAACCAGTGGTCTGGCTGGCCGCACTGGCCGTCTTGAATTCCTGCGGGTAGGCCCACATCAGGGTCGGCAGCGGGCCGTCGCGTTTCACGTCGTAGTTCGGCGGCAACATCAATGTCGCCGTCAGGTCGACACCGTCGGCGCGCTTGTAGCGGATCAGCTCTTTCTGCACGTCCTTCAGTTGCGGCAAGGGATGGGGAAAGTGCGTGAGGGGCGTCAATTGCGCGGCGCCCTGCTGTTTCAGGTTGCGCACAAAGTAATTTGGCTGCACGGCAGGCGATTCGCGCGTCGACAGCAAACGGCTGCCGTCCTCGTCCAGCACGGCCACCACGTTTTCATAATACGGCGCGGCGCTCTGGAACAGGCGTTCCTTCTGTTTCGTCGCCAGGTTCAGGCGGTCGATGAAGGGGCGGTCGCCTTCCTTCGAGGCGCCCTGGCCGTCGAGCAGGATGGAACCGTCGACGGCGATGAGCAAGCGCGGCAAGCCGGCCGCATCTGCGCGCATGACGGGCTGGCCCGGATCGTTGTAGCGGTCTTCGAAGGAACCGGCGTACACGAGGTCGGCCGGCGTGGCCGGCTGATCCGGGGCGATTTTCCATTGCTTGACGGCGCGCGTCTTGTACCACGCCTCGCTGAGCAGGGCCAGGTCGCCGCGGCCCCAGGCCACGCCCGCATAACGCGAGCCCAGCCTGGCCAGCACGGCCGGCTTGGAAGTGAACGGCGCCGCCTGCGTGTAGACGATGTCGCGGATCTCGACCGCCTTGGCCGGGTCGCCGCCATCCTGCGCTTCGGCCCACACCAGGGTAGCGGGCGCATCGACGCGCCAGCTGACGGAGCGCACGCCGGCGGACACGGCATCATTACCTGGCGGCAGCCCTTCCTCCAGCGGCAGGGCCGCCACCGCGTGCTCCACCGTGCCATTCAGGTCGCGTACGTCGATCTGGTGAGCAAAGTCATGCGCCGGCACGATGTACGAATACGGACGCACGATGCGGGTCGTCAACAGGTGCTTGCCATCGGGTGAGGCCGACACGCGCGAAAACTGGCCGGGCTGGCCCACCAGGCGCTGCTTGCCCGCCATGTCCAGCAAGGCCAGCTGGACGGTAATGTAGTGTTCGAACAGCTGCGCATCCTGTTCGTTTTTCAACAGGTCGGGATAGGTGCGCAATTGCTTGACGCCGCCGCCCGGCACGCTGTCCTGGATGGACGGGCCCGTCGGGATGCCGCTCGCCACGGGCGCCGCGCCCAGCTTGGCCGGCTTCAGCTGCACCAGCAAGGTTTTGCTGTCGGGCATCCAGGAAAAGCCGCGGCCATACACGGCCGACAGCGATTGATTGCCCAGCTTGCGTGCCGCTTTCGTCTGCACGTCGAGCAGCCACAGTTCCACGCCCGATTCCTTCACGCCTTTGGCAGGATCGGCATAGGCGATATGCGTAAACGCCAGGTAGCGCTGGTCGGGCGACCAGGCCAGGTCGGCGATGCGGGGTGACGGGGGCAAGCCGCTGACCTTGATTTCCTTCTGCGTATCGATGTCGAGCAATCCAAGTCCCGTGTGGAAATTGAAGCGGCTGGCCGCATACGTGCGCGGATTGATGCGCAAGCCCGCCAGCTTCAGTTCCGGCTGCGCCACTTCGCTGATGCCGGGCAAGGATGGCGTGGGCAGCACGGCGGCCAGATTGCGTTTTGGGCTCAGGCTCAGGGTCGGCGCGCGCGGCGCATCGACGATAGCTTGCAGGGGCGCTGGCGGGGCTTGATAAGCGCCATCTTGCGCCATGGCCAGGGAAGACGAGGCCAACAGGCCGACAGTGATGGGCAGCAAAGGCAAACGCGTAGACATGAAACTCCAGTGTATGAAGGTGGCGACAACAAGCGAGCGCACCGCGCCGCTCATGGCGGCGCTTTGTGACAAGGCATAGTGCGTTCATGCCAAGTAAATGTCAACAAGCAACTTTTACCGTTTGACAAGCATCGCCGCCCGTCCCCATCTGGCTTACAATCGCTGTTTTACCCGCACCCGAATGCCTACATGGAAACCACTACCCTCGCCCTGCTGTTCCTGGTCCCGCTGCTGGTCTGGCGTATTTATTCGCGCCTGAAGAAACTGGTGGCGCGCCAGAAATCGCAGCTGTGGCGGCACTGGACGGTGGCGATCGCCTTGCCCGCGCTGCTGCTGTTCCTGGCGACGACGACGAAATTCGACGTCCTGCCCCTGTCCAGCCTCGGCGCGGCGGCGCTGGCCGGTGGCTGGCTCGGCGTGCTGGGCTTGAAGCTGACGCGCTTCGAACAAGTCGGCAAGGATTTTTTCTTTACCCAGCACCGCTACCTGGGCCTGGCCATCACGATGCTGTTCATCGCCCGCTTGCTGTACCGCGGTATGGAAATCTATATGAACTCGCGCCTGGACGTGCCTGTGCCGCCGCCACCGTTCGGCCAGAGCCCGCTGACCATGGCCGCCTACGGGCTCGTCATCGGCTACTACGCCGTGTATGCGTGGGGCCTGCTGCGCTGGCGCCAGCGCAACCAGCCACTGCAGGCGCCCGAGTAAGCCATATCCGTCAATAGTACTGGCACAGGCCTTCGCAGCTTGTCACCGCCAGCGCCTGGCGTATCGTCGCCAGCGCCGGTGCCAGGCCCGGATCGAGATCCTTGTCCGCATCAGCCAGGCTGGTCAGCAGGCGCTCGCGCAAGGGCGGCGCCATCAAATTGGCATTCGCCGTGGCGTGCTGCGCGGCCGCTTCCAGCATCATTTTCTTTTGCGCCACGTTCCAGAACGGCACCTGCACGAACTGCACTACGCCGGTGTACACAACGCCAGCATTCTTGCTGAACGCGCGTGCGCGCAGACGCTCGGGGCCGCTCACCGCGTCCGCTGGCTGGGCGCTGAATTCCTGTTCCATCAGCGCTATCAAATGGCCATGGCAATGCATGCCGAAAGCAAACAAGGTGCTCATTTCATCGCCATAATTGGCCAGGTTCTGCGTCACCTGTTCCTTGCGCGCCTGCTGCAGCTGCGGACCCGACAGCGGCAACGGCCATGCGAGGCCAAACGCATAGTATGTTTTTCCCAAGCGCATGGCCTTTTCGCACACGGCCACGCTCTGGTTCACGTCCTGCAGCGCGGCGACGGGCGCCTGGAACAGGCGCGGGCCGTCGGCGATATGGGCAAACAGCTGCGCCACGGCAGGGTCCCGCAGGCGCGGCAAGCCACCTTGTGGCGTCGCCTTGGCCATCAGCGCTTCCAGGCGCGCACTGGCTTGCTGGAAATCGGTATAGCTGTCGGCCCAGGCGGCGGGCGCGGCAAGCAGCGTACCCAGGAACAGGATACGCATGTGGCGATGAAGAATAACTGTTGGCAAGGCGATATCTTTCTATTTCTTCAGCAAATAATTGGTACGCAGCGCCGGCGCTTCGCCCGTATTCTCGCTGCCATTCTCGACATTGCCGAAGTACACGTTCAGATCCTGCTGCGGACGGAAATTGCGCAGCCTGACTTGCAAGGTGGTGGGATTGATCTTGGTAAACGTGCCAGGGAAGCACAGGCTGATCAACTCATCCGGCTTGCCCTTGACCAGGTTCAGGGTAAAGTCCTCGATGCCATTCTTCCAGGTGTTGCCAGTCTTCAGGATGTACGAGACCCACTTGGCATTGACGAAGCCGCCCTCGCCCTGTTGTGCCGCCAGGCGGTTCCACGTCTTGTAGAAAGCCTTGTCGCCGCAATATTTTTGTTCAAACTCCTTGCCTTCGCCCAAGTAGGAGGCACCCGGACCGGCGGCCACGAAGGGGGCATATTGATGGCGCACGCGCACCGTTTTACCGGCAGGGAATTTCTGCCGCCACTGATAGACCACCGTCACGGACCAGGCCGGCACCCATTCTTCGTCTTCGGACAGCTTGGCCAGCAAGCCTTCGGCGATCATGGCTTTTTGCTGCGCGGCGCTCAAGGGCGCCACCTTTTTTTCGAATGGGCTGAACGAGGGGAAATATGCGACTTGCGCGTCTGACAGGCCCAGCTGCGTCAAGCGCGTCGTCACGTCACGGCCGTCGAGTTTGGCGAGCAGCACGGTCTGGTAATCCTTGCGCTTGCCGTCGACCTCGATCGAAAACTGCCGCGGCTGGCCATAGTACGTGGGCGACTGGTGGTAGCCGGCCTCGTAGGCGGGCAGCGGAAAGATGATCGTCTCTTCCACATCTTTCGCCGATTCATTGAGAAATTCGTATTCGACCTTGATCAAGTCCGTGCTGACCGTCAGCACTTCCTTTTTCATGGCCACGGCGTCGGTCTTGCCGACGATAATGCCGCCGGCACTGACCGAACCGATGCCGTCATTGGCCATCGCTGGCGCCGAACACGCCAGCGCCAGCACGGCCGACAGCAGCAAGCGGCGCATCACGCCACCTTGCCCGCTACGGGCTCGACCCGGCGCTGCAGCACGAAAATCGGTTGCGCCCATTGGCTATCCTTTTTCTTCTTGCTGGTGATCAAGGTCAGCTCCGATGGATCGTAGACATCCGTGTTGTGCGTCAACGGCGTCGTCATCAGGTATTGCGCTTGCGTGTTTTTCAGGAACTCGCCGACCAATTGAATGTTGCGGATATCGAGGTGGGCAAACGGTTCGTCGATGAAGACGAAGCCGCCGGAACCGTCTTCCGATTTCAGCAAGCCGATCAACAGCACCAGCGACTTCATCACCTGCTGGCCACCCGACGCTTCGCCATCGTTCATGCCGATGACACCCTTGCCGTCGAACTTGAAGCGCACATGCAAGCCCGCCTGCGACAGCTGCACGTCGTCGTTTTCCAGGCGCACGGGGTCGGCATGCACTTCGATGCCGGCCAGTTCGCCCAGCTCCTTGATGTTCTTGCTGTAAGTCTTGATGGTGTAGCGCAAGCGTTCCATGTAGGCGCCACGGGCGTTGCCCGTCGCTTCGATGGCGCGGTTGTTCTGGTAGCGGCGCTCGTCCGTTTCCGACTGGCGGCCATGCAGCTGGTCCGACAGGCGGTGGTGCTGGTCGATGACGGTGGCGTCGAGTTCCCAGTCGTCGCGCGCCAGGCTGTTTTGCAGGCTGGCCACGCGCAAGTCCACCTGGTGCGCATTCTGGTGCTCGGCGACGAGCGCCGCGCGGCGCGCAGGGCGGCGCCAGCTTTTCGGCAAGTGGCGCCACGCATGGCGCAAGGCCAGCAAGGCGCGCGCATGCTCGGCACGCTGTTCGATCTGCTTTTTGTAACCGAGGCGCGAACCCGCTTCCGCTTCCGACAAAGCCAGGCGCGCATTCTGCCACACGGTATCGGCACGCGTGCGCGCCACGGTGGCGTTCTTGATGAGATTTTGCAACTCGCCCAAACGCCCGCCCACTTCCAGACGCTCTTCCTTGAGCGGCTTCGAATTGCGCAGCGCTTCGGCGAATTCTTCCTGGCGTGCGCTGAGCTCCTTGGCCGCGTCGACGCCGGCGATGCGCGCCTTCAGGGCGCCCACTTCGGCCGCCAGTTTCGAGATCGCCAGGGTCAAGGTGTCTTCCTGGCCTTCCAGGCCCGGCAAGGAGCGCAGCAGCGCTTCCAGGCGGCCGCTGCGGCCAGCCTGGCCGAAGCGGTAGCGCGACGCTTCCACGAACAGCGAACGGCCGCCGCGGCGTTCGCGGTGATACGCCTCGGGCGTGATCCACTCTTCGTGGTTGCCCAGTTTAAAACCCGCTTCGACGGAATCGACACGCGCAATGCGCGACAGCTGCTCGATCAGCCAGCTTGGCACGGGCGCGGAAAATTTCACCACGGCCAGCAAGCTCTCGTCTTTCGCCACCGGCGCCGTGACCAGCTCGGGCACGATGAAGTGGCGGTAGCGCTCCTTCTCGGCCAAACGGTAGGCGGCGGGCGCATCCTTGGCCTTGTCCAGCAAGACCACCGAAGCGTAACCACCCAGCACGCCTTCGACGGCACCCTGCCAGCGGCTGTCCGTCACTTCGACGATATCGGACAGCATCGCGTGGCTGATGCCCGCATCGCGCAGCGCGCGGCGCATGCCGCGTACATTGTCCGGTTCCGGCATGGCCGTCTTGCCTTGCAGCGCGGCAATCGTCGCCTGCTCGCCCGCGATGCGCGCCGACAGGGCGTCGCGCTGCTGGCGCTGCTGCAGCAATTGCGCTTCCTTCTGTTCCAGCTGCACCGCCACTTCGGCGATGTCGCTGCCCGAGTCCGCTGCCAGCTTGTGCAAACGATCCTTTTGTTCCAGCAGGCTGTCCAGCGGTTTCAGTTTTGTATTGATCAGCAATAGGCGACTCTGAAGGCCAATCGATTCCTGTTCCAGCAGGGTTTCGTTCATCTGCGCGTCGGACAAGGCCTTCGCCTGCGCCGCCAGCGCATTGCGTTTATCGGTCAGCTGCTGGTCCGCCTGCGCCATCGGTTTGCGCGCATCGCGCAATTGCCGGCTGGCCTGAGCCGCCTTTTCGCGCGCCTCGTGGTATTGCAAGCTGGGCAGCACTTCTTCCAGCAGGTTGCGGCGCTCTTTATGCAACCCTTCCCACTGGTGGTAATTGGCTACGCGCAGGCGCAAGCCTTCCAGGTTGGTCTTCGACGCCTCGAGTTCCGTCTCGAAGCGTTTCAGCTCCACTTCCGTATCGCGCTGGTGGCGCTTGGCTTCGTCGTAGGCGTCCAGCACTTCCTTGTCGCCGAAGACCTGGAACACCAGGTCGAGCAACTGGCGCGGCGCGTATTCGCACAATTTGTCCGTCTCGCCCTGCTCCAGCGCCAGTACTTTCGACATGGCCGGCGACAGGCCCGCATTGGCCAGGCGCTTGCGGTAGTTTTCCACGCCGAGCCAGTCGTTCGCGTCCGTGATGTCTTCGATCTGCACATTGCCCGGACGCATCAGATACTGGCGCTTCCAGTCGCCGCCATTCTTCTGGATCTGGCAAAACAGGGTCACTTCATCGTCGCTGAAGAAGCCGGAACTGCGGAACGGGCGGTTCGACAACTGCTTGCCCACGTTCTTGTTGTCGACCACGGCGCGCAGCCAGGCCGTCTGCTGGCCCGAATGGCGCGCATAGTGCTTGTACGTGCGCCCCATCGAGCAATCGAGGCCAAACAGGGTGCGCAAGGCGTCGAGCAAGGTGGTCTTGCCCGAGCCGTTCTGCCCCGCGATGGTGATGATCTTCGCGTCGAGCGGAATATTCTTGATGCGCTGCCAGTAATCCCAGTGCACCAGTTCAAGTGATTTGATATGAAACATGGGCGCTTTCAGTGAGGAAGGTCGGACGCAGGCTCGTCGCCGGCGTCTGGCAAGTCGCCGATGTCGGCGGACAGGTCGTCTGCCAGGTCGGCATCGGGGTCGATGGCCACCAGGCGTGCCGGTGCGCGCTTGAAGACGTCGGCCAGGGCGCCATTGATGATGCGCTCTTTCAAGACGTCCGTGTCCATCATCAGGTCCAGCAGCGGACCTTCCAGGATAAAATCGCCGCGCCGTTCGATGAAGCCCAGCTTGGCCAGGGTACCCAGATTCATGTCCATGCGCGTCTTCTTGCCCAGCTTGTCGCCGAAGTCCGACAGCAGCGCCTTGTAGGAAATGCCGATCGACGCGTCTTCCGCGCGCGGCAGCGGCTTTTCCGTGCCGAACATATCATTTTGATCGTCATCGGCATGCTGGTGCGTTTCCTGGCGTTCGCGCTTGGGCAGGATGATCTGCGCCCACAGCACCACCAGCAAGGCCACGCCATCGCGTGCCAGGCCGAAGTTATTGTTTTGCCAGACGTCGCGCGCGCCGAAAACCTTCGGCTCGATGGTGCGCGTCAGGGCCAGGGTGACATGGTCGGCATACACGTTGTCGAGCAATTTCAAGCCGCAGGCCAGCAGGCGCGCATCGATCTCGGCGCGGAACAGTTCGTCGGACAGCACACGCTTGACGAGCTTGTCGTCGCGGCGCAGGGTTTGATGCGTGAGCAGGCGCGCAATCAGGATTTGGGAATCGTCATTCATCGGCGGTGCCGCTATCTAAATCAAGTGAAACATTCAGTGAAAGCGAGGCGATCGACATGGCCGCCACGTGGGGGTCGGTCAGTTGGACCATCTCGTCGGTCGGTGTAAAGGTAATCGGCAGACGGGCCAGTTCGGCCGTCGAGCCTTGCAAGCTCGCTTCGGACACATCACCCAAGAGCGGCAGCATCGAGGCGCGGTAGGAGGCCACGGCAAAGCTGGCCGGCAGCAGCGAGTCCTGCACGGGAACCGATTTCGGTCCCTCTTCGCCGATGCTGGGGAAATTGCCCAGGCTGGCGAAGTTCGACAGGCGTTCGAGCAAGTCATCGAGTTCGAGTTGCATGGCGGGTCCGTCGCTGATGGTGGTGGGCGCGTCCTCGCCGCTGGGCAAGCCCGTGTTGATGACGCCTGCCGCCCGTTCGGACAGCAGTTCCGTTTCGGCCACGTCGATCATTTCGGCCGGCGTGGAGAACAGGGGCACGACAGGCTGGTCGATGGCGCCGTCGGCCAGGCTGGCCAGGTCGTCGTGCAGCAAGAGCCAGCGCTTGATGTCCGTGGTCGACAGGCCCGACTGGCCCAGGTGCACGCGCTGGCGCTCGATCTGGTTCAGGGCGCGCGAAAACATGCCTTGCATGTTCAGCAATTTACTTTGCGCGCGGCCGATCGCCTGCGCCGCCTTGTGCGTGGCGCTGTCCGCGTTTTCATCGGAAGTAATCGCCACGAGAATCTCGGAACCCTTCTCGACCCAGTCGCACGCCATGTTCCACTTCGCTTGCGCCGTGCGCAAACGAAATTCGGAGCCGGAGGCGATGGCGTCGGAAAACTCTTCCGTCAAGTCCACCAGACGCCCCAGTAAATGCTGGAGTTGCTCGACCGACACGCCGCCGACGGCTTGCGCGCCGGCCACCTGCGACAGCAGAAAACCCATTTCCGCTTCGTCTTCCGTCTGGCCCAGGCCAAGCAAGCTGTCGATGGCGGACAGCACATTGCGCGCCATCGGCGTGACGCGGTACACGCCCTGCTGCGCATCCCAGGCCAGCAACTGGTTCGAGCGCAGGCGCAGCAAGACCGTCTCCAGGCTTTCCGGCAACAGATACGCCAGTTTCGTGTTGATATCGGCGCGCGTATAGGCGGACGTGGCCGCATCGGACGCCAGCTCGCGCAACACCAGCAGCCGCACCAGCACGCCATCGAAACCGCCGTGGAACAGGGCCGTAAACACTTGCAGCAAGGGCTGCGCCCGCTTCAAGTGAAAAACTTGCTCGATCTCGTCGGCCGAAATATTGGGCTGGAAATGCGCCTGCAAGGAATCGTGATGCTCTTGCTCTGTCTGATTTGCATCCGTAGCCACGGCTGCACTTGCCATTATATCAATCATTCTTTTCCGGATGAGTGTTCAGCGGGCGGCGCAGCGGGCTAACGCGGCGCTGCGGGGCGGGGGCGTCAGTATATCAGTTCTGACATGCAATTCGACTGATCGCCGGAGGCGGCAGTCCGGGGTCAGACCCGCCTGGGGGAATGCCGTCCAATGGAAGGCATTCCAATCCGTCAGGACTGACCCCAGCACTTGCTTTGGGAAAGAGAATCGCCCGACAACAGCAAGCACTTACTTTTTGACGATCTTTTGCAAGGTTTGCTCGACGTAATCGCCGTCTTCATCGGCGAACGTCACCTTCACCGGATACCATTCCAGCGACGGCGCCAGCCACAGGTCCACTTGCTGGCCCTTCTTGTCCGGCGGCGGCGCCTTGACCAGGTGGATGGCAGCCACGTCGCCCAGGCCCGTGGCGATCTTGTCCTCCTTGACGACCTTGAAGGTCCACGGCTCGGCGTCGTGGCGACCGGCCACGAAGAAGCTCCATTCCGAACCGGGCGTGAATTTTTCGGGCGTGGCGCGCGCCACGCTGACCAGTTGCCAGACGGTGCTGTTGCGGTCCTGCTCGCCACCTTTCAACGGATAGCTGTCATCGCCTTCGCTGAAGACGATAGTCTTGCTGTCGCGCTTGAAGGTGGTCGTGGCCGCTTCCTTGCGGAAGCGTTTTTCCACGAACTGGACAGGCGCCAGGCCGTAATCGTCGACCGCGCCTTCGCTGCGCTGCTCCAGGATCTTGCCGAACAGGGCAGCCCTGGTTTCGGCCAGCAGCGAGTACTTGCCGTCGCCCACGCGCCAGTTGCTGACCGATTCGCCAGACAGCCCGATGCCGCGCTGCTTCGCCTTGATCGAGTAGACGAGGTCTGCCGATGGCGCCAGCTTGTACGGGCGCTTGATGGCGGGATGCTCCACGGGTGCGTCGGCCATGGCGGGAGACACGGTGGCGGCCAGCACGCTGGCGAACAAAACGCGTTTCAAAGTGGTCAAAGTAGTCATTTATTTTCCTGTAGCGTCATTGACGCGAATTTGGGTCACGGTTTGCGTGGTCAGCGCCCCGCTCGCTTCGGTATTGCGTATTTGTACCGGATACCATTGCATGGACGGCGCCAGCCAGATATCGAGCTGCGACGAATACGTGCCGGGCTTGGGCGGGCGGCGCAGATGCCAGGTCACCAGGCGACCCATCCTGGTCTCCAGTTCTTCCTCGCCCACCAGCTGGAAGCGGAACACGGTCGCTTCCTTTTCCTCGCCGACGAGAATGTCGATATTGCCGGCCAGCTGGTTGACGTCGGCGCGGCCGATGGCGGCCAGCTGGAACGGCACGCTGGCCTTGTCTTGCGCCCCTTCCTGCCATGCCGCCGTGGCCGTCGTGGCTGAAAACGTGATGCTCTTGGCGTCGCGCTTGAAATGCGTGGCCGTTTGCGCGCGGCCCTTGCGTTTCTCCGTGGCCGTGACGGGCACGATGCCGCTGCCATCGATCACACCCTCGCTGGTCAGCACCAGCAAGTTGATGCGCGTGATCAGCATGCTCAAGCCCACTTCCAGTTTCAGCTGGTAGGTATCGCCTTTGTTGTCCCACGCCATGGCGGCAACGCCCTGCCACTTGGTGCCATCCGCATCGCGCCGGTCCACATGCAAGTCGAACTGGGCCGAGGCAGGCACATTCGTCTTGTAGCGCCGTGCCTGCTCGACGGCCGGTGGTGGCGGTGCAGCCGCTGGCGCGGGTGCAGCCGCCACGGCGGGCGCGGGCGCCGTGATGGCCGGGGCAGCCACGGCGGCCGGTTCGGACGTGGCGGGGCCTTCCGGCACGTCGCTGGCAGGCGCCGTCCACTGGGGCGCTTCGCTCGACGCCAACTCCGTCGGTGGCGGCGGGGGCAGCGGCCTGGGCTTGGGCATGGGGAGCTCGGGCGGCGGCGGTGGCACCACTGGCAGGGGCCTGGGCGGCTCGGCGATCAACGCCATACTGACCACCTGCGCATGATTTTGCCCCAGCGGCACCATGCGGGCATGCGAGGTGAGCCATTCCAACGCCACGTAATGCAGTGCGCCGATGACCGCGACAAAGATGACGGTACGGCGGCGCGGTGGCGAAAAGAAGGAGTCAGGCATCATAGGCCGTAGTGTAACGCTTCCACCCCACTTCCCGCTTCTTGCCCGCGCTCAACTCCTGATGTTTTATGTAAGAAAATGTTGGCAGCGTTGCGTCAGTTGCAAGCTGATATCTGCTACGCTAGGGACATCCACCTATCAGGAGATTTCGCATGGCAAATCCGCAAATGCCCCAAATGCCGGGCGCAGCAGTTGTGACCGATACCCTCGACTTCGTCAAGAACCTGTGGGGCAGCATGAGCGTGCCCGGCATGGGCATGCCCGGCATCACGGCGCCCACCATGTCGGTGGAAGAGCTGGACAAGAAAATCAGCGACCTGAAAGCCGTCGAAGCCTGGCTGAACCTCAATACCAGCATGCTGCGCGGCAGTATCCAGGCGCTGGAAGTACAGCGCGGCACCATCGCCACCCTGAAATCAATGGGCGCTTCGCTGGCGGCGGCCATCACCCAGCCAGGCGCCAGCGAGAAAACCGTCTTTGAATCGGTGCCCTACGCTTCCGCGTTTTTCCAGCAAGCCACACCTGCGGCGCCTGCACCAAAACCGGCTCCCGCACCTGCGCCCGCACCGGAGCCGGAGCCGGCTGCGGCCGCGCCCGACGATGCCGGCAGCCAGGCCGCAGCCCAACTGGCCAATCCAAATGCTTGGTGGAATTTGTTACAAGATCAGTTCAAGCAAGCCGTGTCGACGGCGATGTCGCCCGACGCTGCCAGTGCGGCAGCGGCCAGCTTTGGCGGTGGCGCCAAGGCCAAGCCAGCGGCCAGCAAGTCCGCCAAGCCGGCAGAAGCAGGCACGGCAGCCAAGGCCAAGGCCCCGCTGCGCAAGGCGCCCGCGAAACGCGCAGCGCCCAAGGCTAAAGCACCAGGCAAGGCCTGACGCATCAAGCCGGCGATATGATCAGGCGATACGATGAATGCGGATCGCCTCGATCATGTTGTCGGCCTGGCGTTTTACGTCACCGATCGTGATCAGGCCTTCGTCGGCCAGCGCCTTGGCGTGCTCGTACGAAGACTGGAATGTTTCCAGCGTGTCTCCCTTGGCGGCGACCGGGCGTACCCAGGCAATACTGCCGACCTTCATTTTTTTGTACACTTCATTGACCACATCACGCATAGTTTCTTCCTTATTGTTGTAAAGCAACTCAAGCACGGGCGAACCCACGCTGGCCCCTAGTTTATCATCCGGCACGCTCGCGCACGGATTTTCCCCCTTTTTCCGGCGCCGGCGGCGCTTTTTCCGGCACCACGACGGCCTCTTCCGGCCCGGGCGGCGGCGTCAGCTGCACCAGTTGCTCCATCAATTGCGCAAAGCGCTGCTGTCCTGGTGCAATTTTGTCTACATACAACAACACTTCCATGGCTTCGGCTGCCAACTCCGCCTGGTAGCCGCGCTGTTCCAGGAAAGACACGATGATTTGCGCGGAATTGAAGAGGATGCGCAGGTTGTTCGGCAGCTTTTCGCGCGCCGCCCGCATCCAGGCGACCGCTTCGTTGAGCTTGTCCGTCTTCCACAGCAGCACGCCCTTGTTCATCAAGTCCGACGCTTCCTTGCGCGAAGCGATGATCAGGCTGGTGCCTTCGTCGCCCATCTTCGCCTTGTCGAAGATCTTTTGCACCTCGTCCTGCACCACCTGGTTGTCGTGGTTGTTCTTCACCACATAGCACAGCAGGCCGGCCGGCGCATCCTTCACGCCGACAGCGAACAGTAGGGTCGCCAGTTCCATGCAGATACTTTTTTCGGGCCGCGCCGGGTCTTCTGCCAGCATGGCTTCGAGTTCATCGCCGCACTTGCGCGCGCGCCGGTAATCGCCCGTTTCGTGGTGCACCATGCCTTCCGTGATCTTCGCGCGCAAGCCGATTTGCTCGGGCGGGAATTCGCGCTGCGCCAGCAGCAGCCATTGCAGCGCTTCCTTGGCATCCTTCTTCAAGCCGCACACGCGCGCCAGTCCCAGGTAGGCGTCGGGCGTCTTCATGACGGAAAATTCACCGATGGAAATACACTTGCGAAAAGCCTTTTCCGCCATGCTGACATTGCCGACTTTTAAGGCGGCCAGCCCCAGGTTGCGCTGGCGCGGCACGGAATTGGGCGACAGGCGTGCCGCCTTTTCCAGTACGCCGCAGGCTTCCTCGTGCTGGCCCATCAACTGGTAGGCGACGGCCATCTGGTCGTAGGCGTCGATGTAATACTTGTTTTCCACAATCACGCCCTGGAAGATCTGCCGCGCCGCCTCGTGCTCGCCGTTATTCATGCGGATCTTGCCCAGGCCCGCCCTGGCCCAGCTGTAATCGCGCTCGGCCAGCACTTTCTCGTACACGGCACGGGCCTTTTCCGGCTCGCCGCTTTTCAGCAGCAGGGATGCCTTCATGCGCAGCAATTCCAGCTCGTGCAGCTTGTTGAGCTCGATCTGCGCGTCGCACAATTTGGCCGCGCGCAGGTAGTCCTTTTCCATGCAGGCCTGGTCGATTTCGCGAAACACCTGCTTCTTGTGCCATACGCGGTTCAGCCGCGTCAGCAGCACGCCTTCCGTGATCGGCTTGATCAGGTAGGCGTCGGGCTGGTGCTCGGCCGCGCCCATCACCGATTCCACGCTTTTCTCGGCGGACACCATCAACCACACGCTCGATGGCGCCGTCAGGTTGCGCACGCGCGTCTCTTCCAGCACTTGCTGGCCATTCTTGCCTTCGCCCAGGTTGTAATCGCACAGCACCACGTCATAGCGCGTCTTGGCCAGCAGCTTCATGGCTTCGCCGCCGCTGGCCGCCTGGTCGATATGGCGCGCACCCAGGTTGCGCAGCGATTCGCGCAGCAGGATGCGGATGCCGATGAAGTCGTCGACCAGCAGATAATGCTTGTCGGCCCAGTCGGTGCTGCCCGCTTCGGCGGCGGTGGCGTGGCTGTCTGTCGTCATGAATTCCTCGTTCAGGGCAGGCGCAAGATGAAACAGCCGCCGCCCAGCGCGCCGCCATTTTCCAGGGCGATGCTGCCGCTACGGCCCCGGTGCTTGTGCATCTTCGCCACTTCGCTGGAGAAATACAGGCCCAGTCCCGTGCTGTTGGTGGAAAAGTTCACGCCGGCCGCCATGCCATCCATGGCTGCGCTGCCCGCGTCGAGCAGCGCCTGCGAGTAGCCGTCGCCATTGTCGTCCACGCGCAGCTCGAGCATGTCGTCGTGCTCCCGCACCGACAGGCGGATCGTGTCCTGCGTGTAGCGGATGGCGTTGTTGATGGCATGCGCCAGCACGCCGATGACCAGGTCTTCATCGAGAGTCCAGATCAGCTCGGCCGGGCAAGCCGTCTCCAGGCGGATGCCTTTCGAGGCCAGCAGGATCTTTTCCTGGTCCACCACCTGGTCGACCACCTGGCTCACCAGTTGCGGCTGCACATCGAAGGGGTAGCCGGGCTTGCCCACTTCCTTGTACAGGGCCAGCAGCTGGATCAGGTTATCGTTCAGGCGCTTGGTCTGGTACAGCATCTGCGCCATCTGCAGGTAGGCGGGGTCGGCCTGGGGCGCGGGCTTGGCCTGCTCGGCCGCCAGCAAGGATTCCAGCGTGCCGCTGACCACGCTGATCGAGTTTTTCATGTCGTGCACGGTCGACGCCAGGAACAGGAAAAGCTCGGGCGAGCTGTGTTGATCTTCCACCGGATATCTCCTTGGGGCCGCAGCTTCAATATTGCCAAGGATAAATTATACCGCCAGCATGCAGACGGCAGCCAGCCGCGCGCAAAGACCGTGACCTGACGCAACAATGCCGCCCCCGCTTTTTCCCGAAGACCGCCTCGCCGTGCGCGGCGCGAGGATCGAACAGCAGTTTTGCAGCAGCACGCGTCCACTGCGGCGAAATGATGTTGCGTGAAAAAAAACGCCATGGACTTTTTCAGGCGCTCCGGCGGCGCTCGCGCAATAAAAACCGCGCAGGGTCCAACGCGGCCGCCAATTGACTCTCCAGCGGCAGCGGCTCTCCCTCCAGCTGGCAAGCCAGCAGTTCGGCTGCCAGCGGCGCCCAGATCAGGCCGCGCGAGGCATAACCGAGCAAGCCAAACAGGCCGGGCCAGCGCGGTACGTCACGCAAGCGTTCGCAGCGGCCCGGTACGCCGGGATCGGGCAAGGCGCCCGCCAGCGGCAGGCGGTCCGGCGCCATGCAGCGAAAACCCGTGCGCCCGGCCAGCGGCGCCTCGAACGGGGTCACGCCCAGAATATCGGCGATCTTCGCGATATTATCGTGCTGGCTGGCCACGCGCAGGCTGCTGTCTGCATCGGCATCATAGGTCGCACCCACGCACACGACGCCCTGGTGCGCCGGCGTCATGTAGGCTTCGCGGCAGACGACGAACGGTAACGATGGCAAGCTGCCTTCGGCCAAGTGCGTGACCTGGCCGCGCACGGCGCCCAGCGGCAGGCCGGCCGCCTGTTCGAAATCCACGGCACCCGTGCCTGCCGCCAGGATGACGGTGGGTGCAGCCGCGATCAGGGCGCCGTCCGCATCGCGCACCAGCCATTCCTCATCGCCGCGCTCCAGGCGCAGGGCGCTGCTGGCAAAGTGCCGCGTCAGCAAACTGCCGCAAGCATCCAGCATGGCCGCGCAGACGGAGGACGGTCGCGCCCAACCGCCCTGTTCGAACCACCAGGCGCCATCGGGCGCCGGCGCGCCCAGCATGGCGCTCGCCTCGGGCGCTTCGAGCCAGCGGGCGAATTCGCGCGGATACACGCCACTGGCGGCGATCTGCCGCTGTACCTGCGCATGCGCGCTATCGCGCGCCAGGTGCAGCACGCCGCTTTGCGCGCCATCGATGGCGGCGCCGATGCCGCCCAGGTCATGCCAGCGGCTCAGCGAGTACAGGTAGGCGGCGCGCACCAGGCGCGTGGCGATATTGTCATCCTTCGACATCAGCGGCATGAAGATGCCGGCCAGGTTGCCCGAGGCCTCGCTGGCCGGCCGCGCATGGCGCTCGACCAGCGTCACCTTCCAGCCGCGCGCGGCCAGCCGTTCGCAGGCGGCCGCGCCGGCCACGCCCGCGCCGATGACGATGGCGCGCCGCTCGGGCGCCGCAACCGCTACGTGCTCTGCGCGCCGCGCATAAAACACGGCGCGCAGGCGGCTTTCGTCAAAAACAAAGCCGTTTTTTTGCAGCGCCGCGCGCTGCGCCTCGTCCAGGTGCACAGCCTGCAGGCGGGCGCCGTCCATCATCAGGCGCGCCAGCACCGGCGTGGTTGCCGGCACCCAGGCCAGGTGCACTTCATCGACGCGCGCCGACAATTGCGCCAGGCAGGCATCGGGCTCGCCGATCAGCACATCGAGCGTGACGAGGCCATCGTGCGAGACCATGCGGTGCAAGCCCGGCACGCAAAGCGGCCACTGTGCGCGCCACTCTTCGGGCAAGTGGCTGGCGTCGACGGGACGCGGCGCCAGCGCGATGTAATGCAGGCGGCGCCCGCCATGCGCCGCACAGGCGGCGCGCAAGCGCGCGCCGTCAAAATCCGTGTCGAGCAGGACCAGGGGGCGCATCAGTGCCCCGCACGGCAAAAGCAGGTCGGCGCATGGTCGTTGACCATGCCGATGCCCTGCATATAGGCATAGATGATGGTCGAACCGACGAACTTGAAGCCCAGTTTGGCCAGGTCTTTCGACAGTTTGTCGGACAAGGCCGTCTTGGCGGGAAATGCGCCCGGCTGCCAGCTGTTGACGATGGGTTGGCCATCGACATACGCCCACAGGAAGCTGTCCAGGCTCTGGCCTTGCGCGCGCAGGCGCAGATAGGCTTGCGCATTCGTGATGGCCGCCGCCACCTTCAGGCGGTTGCGCACGATGCCGGGATCGAGCAGCAACTGCGCCACCTTGTCCGGGCCATAGGCGGCGATCTTTTCCGCGTCCCAGCCGTCAAAGGCGGCGCGGTAGGTGTCGCGCTTGTTGAGGATGGTTTCCCAGCTCAGACCAGCCTGCGCACCTTCCAGGTTCAGCATCTCGAACAGCCTGCGCTCGTCGTGGCAGGGCACGCCCCACTCCGTGTCGTGGTAATCGAGATAGCGGGGATTGGCCGGATTGGCCCAGGAGCAGCGGATGGTGGTCATGGTCGTGTTCTTCATGTGCGGGCAACCGCCAGTATAGTTTATCGGCCGCGCAGGACGCGTCCCAGTTCCTGCAAGCCGTGCGCCATCTCGGGCGGGGGAATGGCGGCAAAGCCCAGCAGCAGCCCGGGCGGCGTGGCGCACTCGGGCCCCGCCGCCGGATCGGCATAGTGGCCCAGCGGACGCAGTTCGATGCCCCGTTCCAGCCCCGCGCGCGACACCGTTTCTTCATCGTGGCCGCCGCGAAAATACGCGCACAGTTCCAGGCCGCTGTCGGCCGGGCCGCACGCGAGCTGGTCGTCGAGTTCGCGCGCGAGGCCGCGCAGCAGCAGGTCGCGCCGTTCGGCATTGCTGTCGCGCGTGCGGCGGATATGCCGGCCAAAGTGACCCTCGGCGATGAAGTCGGCCAACGCCATCTGCGGCACAATGGCCGTGTGGCGGTCCATCACGGCCTTGGCCTGCACCAGCGCCTCGGCCAGCGCGGGCGGCGCCACCATGTAACCGAGGCGCAGGCCGGGGAACAGTACTTTCGACAGGGTGCCCACATACACCACGCAGCCATCGCGGTCCAGGCTTTGCAGGGACGCCAGCGGCGCGCCCGTGTAGCGGTATTCGCTGTCGTAATCGTCTTCCACCAGCCAGGCCTTGTTGTGCGCGGCCCAGGCCAGCAGGGCCAGGCGGCGCGGCAAACTCATGCTCACGCCCAGCGGCATCTGGTGCGACGGCGTCACGTAGGCCAGCTTTGCCTGCGGACAGTGCGCCACGCCATACGCCACGTCCAACCCCTGCGCATCGACGGGAACGGGAAAGACACGCGCGCCGGCCGCGCGCAGCGGGCCGCTGGCGCCCCGGTAGCCGGGCGACTCCATCCAGGCCGCGTCGCCCGGCGCCAGCAGGATGGTCGACAGCAAGAACAGCGCCTGCTGCGAGCCCGAGGTGATGACGATCTGCTGCGGCGTGCACTGGACGCCGCGCGAGGCCTTCAGGTACACGCACAGCAGTTCGCGCAGCGGCAGGTAGCCGGCCGGGTCGCTGTAGCCGAACTGGTGGTCGGGCCGGCGCCAGCGCCGCGCTTCGAGGCGGTTCCACACGTCGAACGGGAAATGGTCGATGCGCGGCATGCCGACGCGAAAAGCACGCAGCGGCCCCCGGTGGAACGCCACCTGGCGCATGGCCGCCACCACGCCCTGCCCGCGCGCCGACAAGGGTCGCAGCAAGCCGGGCGCATCCATCTTGCCGGCCGGCGCGGCCACAGGTACGGGCAAGGGAACGTCGCGACTGACAAAAGTGCCGCGCCCCACGGCGCCATCGAGATAACCTTCGGCCGCCAATTGCGCATACGCATTGAGCACCGTCTGGCGCGACACGGCCAGCAGGCGGCAAAAATCGCGCGTGGGCGGCAGCTGCATGCCGGGACTCATGCGGCCGTCGAGGATGGCGGCCTTGATGGCCGCATACAGCTGGCGAAACAGCGGCTCGCTGGCGCCGCGCTGCAGCGGCAAGGCGGCAATGATCTGGTTCAGGTGCGTGGCAGGCATGGGCATGGGGCATCTTTAAATTGGTAGCTTCAAGATAGCACTTATTGGCTGTTTTAAATAGCCAAAACTGGCGCTAAGATGGCGCATCCCCTTCCACTCTTGCGGAGCATCCATGCATCAGTTTTTCGCCACCGTGGCCTGGCAGCGCGACGGCCAGGATTTCGCCGACCAACGCTACAGCCGTGGCCATGCATGGCAATTCGACGGCGGCCTGACGGTACCCGCCTCGTCGTCGCCCTTGTCCGTGCCGCTGCCCATGTCGGTGGCGGAAAATATCGATCCGGAAGAAGCGCTGGTGGCCGCCACGTCGAGCTGCCACATGCTGTTTTTCCTGTCGCTGGCAGCGCAGCGCGGCTACGTCATCGACGACTACCGCGACGAGGCCGTCGGTGAACTGGGCAAGAATGCCCAAGGCCGCATGGCCATGACGCGCATCGTGCTGCGTCCGCGCATCGCCTTCGCGGGAACGCCGCCCTCGCCCGAGGCGCTGGCCGCCCTGCATCACGATGCGCACGCGCGCTGCTACATCGCCAACTCGCTGACGGCCGATGTGGTGGTGGAAGGAGCGGCCTAGATGTACGCGCCCGCCAGCTTCCGCGAAGAGCGCCTCGATGTGCTGCATGGCCTGATCAACGCGCATCCGCTGGGCGCGCTGGTGCGCCACGGCGCAGATGGTTTATGCGCCGACCATCTGCCGTTCGAGATCGCCGCGCCCACGCCCGAGGCACCGTTCGGCATCCTGCGCGCCCACGTGGCGTGCGCCAATCCCGTGTGGCGCGCCGCCGATGCGGACGATGACTGCATGGTGATCTTCCAGGGGCCGCACGCCTACATCACGCCCGCCTGGTATGCGGAAAAGCAGCGCAGCGGCAAGGAAGTACCGACCTTCAATTATGCGGTCGTGCACGCGCACGGCCCCCTGCGCGCCATTGACGACGCAGCGTGGCTGTTGGGATTGGTGGAGCGCTTGACGGCGCGCCATGAGGCAGATCAAGCCGCGCCGTGGCGGGTGAGCGATGCGCCAGCCGCCTATATCGACAAGCTATTGAAAGCCATCGTCGGCATCGAGATTCCCCTCATGCGCATCACGGGCAAATGGAAGCTGGGGCAGAACCGCAGCCTGCAAGACCAGGCCAGCATGGCGCACGGCCTGGCGCTCGATACCCAGCCGGGCGCGGCCCGGGCGCTGGGCGCGCTGATCGCCGCCAACGTCACGCCAGCCAGCTGACGGCCGCCGAAAACATCAAAAACGACAGTGCCGTCGACACCAGGATGATGCGGGCGATGCGCGCTGCGCTGTGCTCACGATGATGCGCAAGGCGCGCGGCGAGGCCCGGGGCCACTCGGCCACCCTCACGCCAGCCAGCTGACGGCCGCCGAAAACGTCAAAAACGACAGCGCCGTCGACACCAGGATGATGCGGGCGATGCGCGCTGCGCTGTACTCACGATGATGCGCAAGGCGCGCGGCGAGGCCAGGGGCCACTCGGCCACCCTCACGCCAGCCAGCTGACGGCCGCCGAAAAGGTCAGGAACGACAGCGCCGTCGACACCAGGATGATGCGGGCGATGCGCGCCGTGTTGGCGCCGAAGCGTTCCGACAGCAGCGAGACGTTGCTGGCGCTGGGCAGGCAAGCCACCAGCACCATGCAGGTCAGCGCGAACGGATCGAGCGGCGCGCCCAGGGCGATGGCCGCGTGGCCGATGCTCCACACCAGCAGCGGATGCAGCAGCAGTTTTTTCAGCGCCACCGGCACATATTCGCGCATTGGCGCCGGGTCGCTGGTGCTCATTTGCGAACGGGCCAGCACGGCGCCGATGGTAAACAGGGCGACCGGCGAGGCGGCGTCGGCCAGCAGGCCCACCGTCTGCATCAGCGGTTTCGGCATGGCCAGTGCCAGCCACGACGACAAGGCGCCCAGCACGATCGCCCACGGCATCGGGTTGCCCGCCATGCCCTTCATGGCGTTGACGGCGGCGGCGCGGCTGCCGTGCGCGCCCCCGCTGCCGATGCGCGACAGCGCGATGCACAGCGAGCTGGTAATCAACATGTCGACCACGATGGTGACGATGACGGGGCCAGACGAACGGGGCCCGAGCAGGGTCAATAGCAGGGGCACGCCCATGAAGCCCGTATTCGGGAAGGCCGCCACCAGCGCGCCGAAGGCGGCGTTGTTCCAGTCGATGCGATGGCTGAGCGTCATGGCCATGGTGACGCCCACCATGATCAGCGCGCACAGCAGATACACGCCAAACACGCTGGCGTCGAGCAGCTGCGCGATGGGCGTGGCGGCGCCGAAGCGGTACAGCATGCACGGCAGCGCGAAGTACAGGACAAAACTGTTCAAGCCGCCGATGGCGGCCAGCGGCAGAAGCGTGCGCCGCACGGCCAGGTAGCCGCACATCACCAGGGCGAAGAAGGGAAAGGTGATGGCGAGGATGGTCAGCATGGAGCGCCATTGTAGCGCGCCGCACTGGCTGGCCGCCTGGTGCAGGCCGCTCACGCGGCCCAAGGAGGTTTCGGGGAAAACGCCGCTGGCCAGCTAGGGTTTGAGCTGGGCGCGGATCTCGCCTGCCGGGTAGGCGGCGCTGTGCACGTTTATGTACAGCTTGCCGGCCCGGTAGCTCGCGTACTGGGGTGGCGTGAGCATGGCGCCGGCCGGCACGGCAAACATGCCTTCGGCGGTTTTCATCAGCGGCACGATGACGGGGCCGTTGGCGCCGGCGGGCGCTTCATGGATATGTGCGACGGTGGCCAGCATGCCCGTGTAGCGCACGCCGCCGCTGACGCTGCGGTCGTGGCCGACGCGGATCGTGCTGCTGCCGCTGGCCGTGCTGGTGTTGGCCGGCACTTCCTGCGCGCCCGTCAAGGTGACGTCATGGCCGCCCGGATGATGCGGACCATGGGAACAGGCGCCCAGCAGGGCGGCCAGCGCCAGCACGCTGGCGGCGCAGCGAACGTGTTGTTGCGATGTGCTCATCGCAGGTCTCCTTCAACAGATAGCGGATCACGGATGGCGTCCTGCCCCGCACAACCGGGCATACGCCGCACTTGTGTTGCATAGTGCGACAGTAGCGCCAGGTCGCGCCGCCCGCTTTGCTTTTCGCCAAACTTGATGCTCGCCTGCCGGCGCGCCTCACGCCAGATGGCCTTCCGCCACCCAGCCACGGTTGGCGGGTGCGGCCTTCGGCTTGGGCGCAATGCCGCTGCTTTTCTCCGCATCGAGGATGATGCTGCGCATGCTATCGCTGGCGGCCGGCCCCGGCGCAAACGCGTAGTACTCGTCATTGATGGGCAAACCCGTCATGGCGTCGACCAGCACCGGATCGGCGGCCAGGCCCGTGTCGCGACTGGCGATGACGAGGCTGGCGCCCTCCGGCGCGAAGTTTTCATTGCCCCATGCAATAAAAGCCAGCAAGACAGGCTTGAAGGCGCGCCCGGACTTGGTCAGCACATAGTCGTAGCGGGGCGGCTTGGCGCAATACAGGCGGCGCGTCATCAAGCCGCCCTCCACCAGGTCGGCCAGCCGGCGCGTCAGGATGGTGGGCGCGATCTTGAGGCTTTTTTCAAATTCGTCAAAGCGCGTCTTGCCGTAAAACGCTTCACGCAGGATGAGGATGCTCCACCATTCGCCCACCTTGCCCAGACTGCGTGCAATCGGGCAGGGCAAATTATTAAAGTTGGTATGTTTCATGACCATCTCCTCACGTTGATTCAACACAACAATCAAGAATATTTCAATTACAACACGGAAACTTAATTACTATCATTTTGCAAATGACCTTCACGCCACGGTAGCGGCTTGAAAATACGCAAAAACTCACACTTTCCTTGTTCCAGTACAAGGCCAGCAGCGCCAGCGCGCTTTTCATCAGGGAAGCAAGACCGGCCTTCACGCAGCGCCGGTTTAAAAGTAAACGGTGGCCGTGATGGTCGACGTAAAGGTGTCGGGCGCCGGTGTCGCTTGCGGCGAAATATTGCCGTACACCGTGATCGGCTGCAATGCGCCGTTACCGGCACCGCCGACGGTATTCGTGCCCTGCGTATCGCCCCACAAGGTGCTACCGGCCGACTGATACAGGTCCAATTGCACCGTCTCCAGGTTGCCGCCGGTGCCGCTCAAGTAGCGCGTGGTGCCGCTCGAACCCATGCCCGAGCCGGCCGTCAGGCCCACGTTATACGGCGTGGTATTGGTGCAGGTCACACTCACGGTCGTATTGACGTTCACGGCAGTAGCCAGTACACCCTGGCTTTGGCCAACGTCGAGATTGGCCGCCGCAATGGTGCAATTGGCGATGATTTTCAGGGTGACATCAAAGGTCGCGGTGTTGCTGCCGCTCAGATACACGGCCGCGTCGGCTACGCCAGGCATGAGCGCCGTGGTGGCAACAGCGACGCTGGCGGCAACGATAAGGCGGGGGGAAATAACTCGCAACATGATACCTCCTGATGATGGAACATCATTAATGAGCCCGTCAATATGAAGGACGTCGAGGATAGTCACGGTATTGCCGGCGTTTTTTGGGGCACGCAAACCAGGACAACAAAATATCAGCGCCGAGCGCCAGGAACCTGAGGGCTTCAGCTTTTTTGCCGCATTGGCAAAACAGATTCTTTAACAATCGACATTGCTTTAAGTCAATCCATGAGTGAATTATTAGCGATCTTGGAAATCGCCGCTTCTTCTTGCGGAGAAACCTCTTTTGAAACACGAGAAAAGCAGAAAAAAAAGAAAAAGCGAGGCATAATAAGCCACAACTTGCTTTTTGGTTAACTCATCCATGCCATGCCATTGACCAGCGAAACCGTCAAAAAAAACATCTTGATCGTGGACGATTCCGCGTTCGAGCAGCGCATGCTGATGGAGCTGCTCAGCGAGCAACCCTACCGTTTCAGCATCGCGTTCAATGGCTACCAGGGCTACCAGCTGGCATTGGCCACGCTGCCCGACCTGATCCTGCTCGACGTGCGCATGCCCGAGATGGATGGCTACACGGCATGCCGTTTGCTCAAGGCCAACCCCGAAACGGAACAGATACCCGTGATCTTTCTCAGCGGCGCCGATGCCGCCAAGGAACGCATCATGGGCTTGCAGGTGGGCGGCGTCGATTACATTTCAAAGCCGTTCACGCCGGAAGAAGTGGCCGCGCGCATCCATATCCACCTCGGATTGATGCGTAAAAGCAACAGTGCCTTGCCCGCCACGATGCCGATCAGCGACAAGCTGCAGCATCCCGACCTGGTGTTCGTGAATGCGGTCAAACAGCTCATTCTCGACAACCTGGGCAGCCTGCCCAACCTGTCCGACATCGCCCGCAGCGTGGGCACTTACCGCGAAAAGCTGAGCCTGATGTTCCGCGAGCAAACGGGCATGACCGTGTTTTCCTTCATCCGCGAAGCGCGCATCGCCCGCGGTGTGGAATTGCTGCAGCAGACGGATATCGACGTGCAGGGTATCGCCCTGCTGATCGGTTTTCACAACGCGGGCAACTTCGCCACCGCCTTTCGCGAACGCATGGGCGTCACGCCCAGCGCCTACCGCCAGCGCCTGCAGGAGCAGACAGGACAGCGGCAGGCGGCGAGTGGTTAGAACTTGTAGTTCAGCTTGAGCGATGCAAAGCGTCCACGCGGATCGGCCTGGGTAAAGTCAAAGCCGGTGGAGGCATAGTCCCAGGGCGCACGTTTGTTGGCCAGGTTTTGCACGATGAAAGTGACATTCGCCTTTGGTGTCACCTGCCAGCTGCTGGTCATGTCAAAGGTGCTGAAGGCAGCCACCGATTCGTCGAGATGCTTCTGCTGCGCATAATTGCCCACGTAGTTCCAGGTCAGGGTCGACGACCATTTCCCCTGCTCCCAGGTGGCCGACGTGACACCGCGCCATTTCGGGATGGAACCGAAATAATTGGTGCCGGCACCGTCCGTCAGCGGCGCGCCATCGGACAACGGCTCGGCAAAACGCAACACGCGGCTCAGCTGGCCGGCCAGGGTCAGCTTGCCCCAATCCTTGTCGACGAAGCGCTGGCGCAGGTCGATATCGATACCCGACACTTCGCGCTGGCCCTGATTGCGGAACTGGCGGTACAGCGTCGTGATGCGTCCATCGGCACCGCGCGTGATCTGTTGCGGCGCCGCGTTTTCATTCTCGACAATGGTGGTGGCGCTGGCCGTGCCGATCACGCCATCTTGCTTGATGCGGTAGTAATCGAGCCCGATGCTCGAGCTGCTGGTGGGCGACACCACCACGCCCAGGTTCAGGTTGTTCGAGCGCTCGGGACGCAGGTCCGGATTGGCGATGGTCATCACCGTCACGCCGCGCGACTGCGTTGGCGTCAATGGATCGCGGGCATCGATCACCCCGGTATAGCTGACGGCCGTGCTGTCGGTGATTTCCGGCAGCGACGGCGCACGGAAGGCGCGTGAAACGGTGCCGCGCAGCAATAACCATGGCGCCGCCTGATAGCGCGCGCTCGCTTTCGGCGAAAACGCATTGCCGAAATCGCTGTAATGGTCGGCACGGCCCGCCACGTTGACGGACAGGTCTTTTACGACGGGCACATTGAATTCGGCGAACAGGGCCGACACATTGCGCGAGCCGTCGATGATATTGAGTGCGGGGCGCAATTCCGTGCCCGACAGCACGGCCGTCGAGGTTTGCGAATCCATCTTTTCGCGGCGCCACTGGGCACCGGCGGCAAAGGCCAGCGGGCCAGCGGGCAGGTCCCAGATATCCTTGGCCGCCGAAAAGTCCAGCGTGTCGAGCGTCGATTCGGCCGGACGCAGGGTCGACAGGCGCAGGCGGTTGCGCACCGCTTCGCTGTTTTGTGACTGGTCAAAGAAATTGTAGCTGCCCTCGGCCAGCACTTTCTGGAACTCATAGCGGTTGACGAAGTTCTGCACCGTTTCTTCCAGCTTGCTGCTGGAATGGGCCACGGCCGTATCCCAGTCCCAGCCCGCCGAAGTGCCCCTGGCGCCGGCCAGCGCGCGGTAGAAGGTGACACGGTCCTGCTTCAGGCGCGGCCCCAGATCGAACAGTGTGGCCGTGAACGGCAAGGGCGTCGTGCCCGGATTGTTCGGATGGCCCACGGGCAGCACCACGGGGATGGTGTCGAGCAGCTTGGTGCTGTTGTTCCACACGCGCGTGGCGTTATTCACCGTCAGTGGCGCGCTGAAGGTCTGGTCGGCGCGCGAATAACTGTGCAGCAAGTCGACATAGGCTTGCGTGTCCGCGTTCAGCTTGAGCGTGCCGCGCAGCGACGAGTGGATGCGCTCGATGCCCGGGATCAGCGTTTTATACGGCGCCGGATTGTAGGCCAGCACCTGGCCACTGCCATCAGGATTGATGTTCTTGTACGGCACCAGCTGCAGCGGGCCGCGCACGCCGCCGAGCGTCTGCGAGGGATCGTTGCCGGCGTAATTCGTGGCGGTCCAGCCCAGGCTGCCGCGCTGCTGCTGGCGGTAATCGGCATCGCGCAGCCATGCCACGTCGCTTTGCTGCAGCTTGTCACGCTGCTGCGCATCGACCGAGAAAACCACGCTGTAGCCATCTTCCTCGAGCTTGCCGAACCCCGTTTGCAGCGCCGCGCTCTTTTCATGCTGGCCCGTGCCTTGCGTCGAGCCGCCCCATTGCGCCGTGATGTCCGTGCCCGTGAATTCCTTGTACAGGATGATGTTGACCACGCCGGCCACGGCGTCGGAGCCATACACGGACGAGGCGCCATCCTTGAGCACTTCGATGCGCTGCACGGCCGCCATCGGCAGGCTGTTCAGGTCAACGAAGGTTTGCTGCAAATCCTGCGCCGTGGCATAGCTGGCCACGCGGCGGCCATTCACCAGGATCAGGGTATTTTGCTGGCCGATGCCGCGCAGCGACAGGCCCGAGGTGCCGGCCGAGAAACTGCCCGTATATTGTTCGTTGTAGCTGTTGCCGCTGTTGGCGGAAATGGCGCGCAGCACCTCCGACACGCTGGTCTTGCCGCTGGCTTTTAATTCCTTGGCGTTGATGACCTGCACGGCACTGGCGCCCTCCTTTTCGCTGACGCGGATGTTCGATCCGGTGACGTTCACCCGCAGCATGTCGTCCTCGGCGTGGGCAAGGGTGGGGAAAACGGGAAAGGCGGCGGCGATGGCAAGACTGATGGCGAGTGGTTTGAACATGGTTTCCTCTTATTGGGATTGCAGCCTTTTTCAGTTAAAAAAGGCCGAGCAGGGGCACGCGGACCGGGTGGGCCAGCGGGCAAAACGACGACGGGGGTGTTAAGGAATTACGGGAGGCGTGGACGGGCACGCACCGGCATCGACTGCGCCATGCATTGCATGGTCAGCTGGTGCGGGGCGGCGAAAAAACAGGCAGAAAGGGTAAAACGCAACATAAAAGACACCGGTAAGCGGGGAAAGGCCACTATATCTCGGCGTCTTTATGGCGTGAACGAATTAAAAATTGATTGTATATACGATTTGAATCTAAGGACTTGGCGTTGGACAATATCAGGCGTCAACCATCGCCGCCGGCGCCAGTGCCGCGCGGCGTGCCTGCACGCTCCACCAGTACCAGGAAATCAGGGCGTTAACCCAATAGGCCGCATACAGCACGGCCGTCAGGTGCAGGCCGCGGCTGTAGTAGAGCGGCACGGCCACGGTGTTGACCAGCAGCCAGAAGACCCAGGTTTCGATGCGCCGGCTCATCAGCAGGAATTGCGCAATGATGCTAAATACCAACACTGCCGAATCGATGAAGGGCGCGTAGGCATTCGTAAAGCGGTGCAGCAGCATGCCGTAGATGACCACGGAGGCGATGCCGGCCGGCACTACCCAGGCCAGGCTGCGCCAGCCCATGCGCGTTATCGGCAAAGGCTTGCCGCCGGCGCCGCGCCGCCATTGCAGCCAGCCGATGACGCAGGTGACGATGAAAAACAGCTGCAGCATCACGTCGGCATACAGATTAACCTGGAAAAACAGCACGGCAAACAGCACGCAGCCGACGATGCCGATCCACCATGAATGAATATTATTGCGTCCGGCCAAAATGATGGAGGCAGTCATCAGTACATTGGCGGCGATCTCGAGCGGGGCAGTCAAGCGGTCTTCCTTTGCGGAGCAGTGGTGGCACCGCGCCACTATAGCCGATTACACTGTACGGTGTTCACGGCGCCGGACGGCGGCGCAGGGAATCGGCAAAAAGCGTGCGAAAATCCACCAAAAGCACCGTTGTACCTGCCCAGGAGACCCAGCTCCCCTTGACTTCCACAGGTACTCCGGCAAATTGAACATCAGTGACACACCATGGAAACACCTCCCGTATGCGTATGCGCCATGTCCTGTTCTTGG
This sequence comes from Janthinobacterium kochi, assembly GCF_051380715.1. Taxonomy (NCBI): domain Bacteria; kingdom Pseudomonadati; phylum Pseudomonadota; class Betaproteobacteria; order Burkholderiales; family Oxalobacteraceae; genus Janthinobacterium; species Janthinobacterium kochi. The sequence continues at coordinate 9,353 of NZ_JBNYXO010000021.1, read as the reverse complement.
CAGTGCTCGGCCTCTGCGCCCTGCCCGCCCTGGCCTGCCGCATGTCGATGGCGCTCGATCAATGGCCTCCCTAGCTGTATCGCGACGCGCAAGGCAAATATACGGGCCTGGACCTGGAGTTGCTGAAAGCCATTTTCAAGGAAGCCCGCTGTACCCTGGTCACCCTGCCGGAACTGCCCACCGCGCGGCGCCAGTTGCTATTCCAGAAAGGCGAGCTGGACCTGCTGCCCGCCGCCTCCGACACATCGGAACGCCATGCGTATGCGCGTTTCAGCATGAGCTACCGCGACGAAACCGTGGGTATCTTCGGCAAGGCCGGCACGCCTGCCGTGCACCTGATGCTCAGTGCGCGCACCACCGGCGCCGCCGACCGGGCGCGCCTGAACGCCGCCAACACGCACCTGGAACAGCGCGGCGTGCTGGCAGCGATACGCAACCGCCACGAAGCGCCGTAGCGACGCTCAAGCCCTGGCGGCCGCCTCGAGGATTTCCAGCGTGGTTTCGCGGCCATGCTCTTGCACGCCCTGCGCTGTGTGCCGCGGGATGCGGCATGGGTTGCTGCTTGGTGCCTACGGCACAGAGTGAATTACGTCGCGATGCGGGCGAAGCGGCCGCTGTTGAAATCCTCGAACGCCTGCGCGATTTCCGCTTCGGTGTTCATCACGAACGGACCATGGCCGACGATGGACTCGTCAATCGGCTCACCACTCAGCAGCAGTACCACGGCATCATTGTTCGCTTCGACGGTGATGCTGTCGCCATCGCGCTCGAACAGCGCCATCTGCGCCTCGCGCACCACGCTTTCGCCGTTGACCAGCAGCGTGCCATGCAGGACGATCAGCGCCGTGCTCCAGCTGGCGTGCACCGGCAACTGCGTCAGCTTGCCCTGAGTCAGGCGCAGGTCCCACACCTGCATAGTCGAGAACGTGCGGGCCGGCCCGTGCCGGCCATCGAAATCGCCGGCGATCACGCGCACCGAGCCGGCGCCGTCCGGCAGCGCCACCGTGGGAATCGTGTCGCTGGTGATGGCCTGGTAGCCGGGCGCCGTCATCTTGTCTTTGGCCGGCAGATTCACCCACAGCTGCACCATTTCCAGGGTGCCGCCCGACTGCGTGAAGGCAGGCGAGTGAAACTCTTCATGCACGATGCCGGCGCCGGCCGTCATCCACTGCACGTCGCCGGGGCCGATGACGCCGCCCTGGCCCGTCGAATCGCGGTGCGCCACTTCGCCCTTGTAGACGATGGTCACCGTTTCAAAGCCGCGGTGCGGGTGCGAGCCGACGCCGGGCGGACGGGTGCCGGACGCAAATTCGGCGGGGCCGGCATAGTCGAGCAGCAGGAAGGGGCTCAGCTGCTTGCCATGGCCGTTATACGAAAACATCGAGCGCACGGGGAAACCGTCGCCGACCCAGTGCTGGCGCGGTGCGCTGTAGATACCTGTAACTGTATTCATCTCGATCTCCTGTAGGGTGTGCATGACGATGGAGACAGAATACGCTTGCAACGATGGAGGCGGTAGACGGTAAAATAGGCCATCAGTGTTCCAAAAATAGAACGATCAGGGAGGCGGCATGCAGGATCTGAATGACTTGTATTACTTTGTGCAGGTGGTCGACCATGGCGGCTTCGCGCCGGCCGGGCGCGCGCTGGGCATGCCGAAATCCAAACTGAGCCGACGCATCGCCCTGCTGGAAGAGCGCCTCGGCGTGCGCCTGCTGCAGCGCACGACGCGGCATTTTTCCGTCACCGACGTGGGTCAGACGTTTTACGAGCATTGCAAGGCGATGCTGGTGGAAGCGGAGGCGGCGCAGGATGCGATCGAACTGACACGGGCCGCGCCACGTGGCACGGTGCGCCTGTCCTGCCCCATCGCCCTGCTGCACTCCCTGGTCGCGCCCATGCTGGCCGGCTTCATGCGCGAGCATCCGCAGGTCACGCTGCTGCTCGAAGCGAGCAACCGCCGCGTCGACCTGGTGGCAGAAGGCATCGACGTAGCCATCCGCGTGCGTCCACCGCCGCTGCCCGACAGCGACCTGGTGCTGCGCGTGCTGGCCGAGCGCAGCCAGTGCATGGTGGGCAGCCCGCTGCTGTTCGCCGGCGCACCGCTGCCGAAGGCGCCGGCCGACCTGGCCGACTGGCCCAGCCTAGCCCTGGGCATGCCGCAGCAGCACTACCAGTGGGATTTGCACGGCCCCGACGGCGCGCGCGCCCAGTTGCGCCACACGCCGCGCTTCGTCACGGGCGACATGCTGACCTTGCGCGACGCGGCCGTGGCCGGCGTGGGCGTGGTGCAGCTGCCGACCATGATGATCACCGAACAGGTGGCCGATGGCAGCCTGCTGCCGCTGATGGAACAATGGCGGCCGCAGCGTGAAATCATCCACGCCGTGTTTCCCTCGCGGCGCGGCCTGCTGCCGGCCGTGCGTGCGCTGATCGACTACCTGGCGCACAGCTTCGCCGCGCTGGAGGAAGAGTGAGGCTTTTCAGGTACGATGGCGTACTCTCGAATCGCCTGGATAGCGCATGCGTTTATTGATTTTATCGGACCTGCATCATGAGTTATGGCGCGAGGATGCGCCGCAAGGCGACCTTGCGCTCAGCCGTCCCGACGCCGTGATCCTGGCCGGCGACATCGACACGGGCACCCGCGCCGTCGCCTGGGCCGCCAGCACGTTTGCGGGACTGCCGGTGCTGTATGTGCATGGCAACCACGAAGGCTATGGCCACCATCTGGACAAGGTGCGCCAGGAACTGCGCAGCGCCTGCGCCGCCACGGCCAACGTGCATTTTCTCGACGCCGATAGCCACATCATCACCGACCAGGCAGGCAACACCGTGCGCTTCCTGGGCGCCACCCTGTGGACGGATTTTCGCCTGCTGGGCGACGATACGCGCCAGGCGGCCATGCGCGACGCGCAAGCCTTCATGAACGACTACAAGCGCATCCGCCTGGCCAACATGGGCTTTCGCAAGCTGCGCGCAGCCGACACGGCCATGTTCCACGCGCAGCAAAAAGCCTGGCTGACGCGCGAACTGGCGCAGCCCTTCGATGGCGCGACAGTCGTCATCAGCCACATGGCGCCGTCGCTGCTCTCGGTCGATGATGCGTATGGCAGCGAGGCGTGTTCGCCCGCCTACGCTTCGCGCCTGGACGAGCTGGCCGCGCAGGCGGACCTGTGGGTGCATGGCCACCTCCACGTCTCGCGCGATTATCAGCTGGGCCAGTGCCGCGTCGTAGCCAACCCCTGCGGCTACAGGACGCGCAGCGGCACGCCGCAAAATCCCGGTTTCGATCCGAACTTCATCGTCGAGCTACCGGCTCGCTAATCGTCAGGTTTGAGCCGGCCCGCCAGCCATTGCTGCAGGCGGTGCTTGCCGGCCCGGCGCGCCGCGCGCGGCGAGGCCTCCGACTGGTGCGCACCGGCGCCGCCGCGCAGCCTGGCGGCCGCCACCAGCCGATTGCGCGGCTTGGGCGTGGCTTTCACTTTGATTTTCATGGCGCATGCGCCAACGTTGCTATTTTGTCGCAGCCGCTTTTTCTTTCGCGATGCGCGCATCGAGCTTGGCTTCATTTTTTGCAGCGTAGTGGCTGCACGCCTGCGTATCGATGAAGGGATTCGGCGTGACGCCTTCCAGCAATTGCGTCAGCTTGCGGTCGCCGCCGGAGTGGTCGGGGTGGGCCGAGATCAGGATGTCGCACGGCAGCCTGGCGAAGTCCTGCATGACGCGGCGGAAGGCCGGCGTCAGGTCCGCATGGCGTTCATCGGCCAGGTAATGAAAATCGTCGGCCGCCACCGGCGTAAGGCTGGCGCCGAACACCACGCTCAGGCATTCCTTGCGCTCCGCATCCTCGCACGAGACCCAGGTCCAGCTGGTGCTACCCGGCGTATGCCCGGGCGTGTAGCGCGCCGTGACGGTGATGTCGCCCAGCTGCAGGGTTTCACCATCGGCAATCTCGCGCACATTTTCCACGGCCGGCATGGCATCGATTTCGCCCGCTTGCGGGTCCATGGCGAGCACCGCTCCCGCGCGCAGCGCCTCCGCTCCCAGCGGGCTGGCGACCACTTGCGCGCCGCTGTCGCGGGCCAGGGCGGCGATGCCGCCCGAATGGTCGAAATGCGCTTCCGTATTCAGGATGAATTTGATATCTTGCAGGCGAAAGCCCAGTTCGAGGATATGCTCCTTGATGGCAGCCACCGATTGCGGCAGCGCGCCATCGATCAGGATCAAGCCTGCGCGCGTATCGATCAGCACCACGCTCAAGCCGCCCACGCCCACGTAATAGGTGTCGCCGTGGATGCGCGCCGGTTGCTGCGGGCGGTTCCACTGCGCCGCATAAGGCGAGGCAATCGGCTGCGTCAGGGGATCGATGGCGGGCGTGGCGGCATGTGCCGTCAACGGCAGCGCCATGGCGGCCAGTGCGACGCTCAGCAAGGTCTTGGGAATGAAGAAAGGCGGCATGCGGCTCCAGGAGTGAGTGTGTGGTAATCGATGCCATAGGGTAACGTCGCCACCCTCGCGCGGTCAAGCAGACGGGCGCAGCGACTTGCGCTACGATAGAGGCCCATAGACCTGCCGCGCGCCTTGCCGCGCCCACTGCCATGCGTTTGCTGATCCTGTCCGACCTGCACCTGGAAGTCTGGGGTGAAGACACGCCCGCCATCGACCTTGCCACCAGCCGCCCCGACGTGGTGATCCTGGCCGGCGACATCGCCACGGGCAACCATGCCATCGCCTGGGCCGCACGCACCTTCGGCGCCCTGCCCGTGCTGTACGTGCACGGCAATCACGAGGGCTATGGGCACCAGCTCGAACACATGCAGGACGCCGTGCGCGATGCCTGTGCCAGCGCCAATGCGCAGGGCGCCAACATCCGCCTGCTCGACGGCGACGCCGTGGAACTGGACGGCGTGCGTTTCCTCGGCATCACCCTGTGGACGGATTTTTTACTCTTCGGCGCCGAGCGCCAGGAAGAAGCCATGCAGGCGGCGCAAGCCTACATGCCCGACTACAAGCGCATCAGTACGGGCGGCGATGCGCCCCGCCTGCTGTGCGCCAGCGACACAGCGCAGCTGCACGCGCAGCACAAGGTCTGGCTGGAACAGCAACTGGCGCAGCCCTTCGATGGCCAGACGGTAGTGATCACGCACATGGCGCCCTCGATGCTGTCGGTGGACGAGCAATACGCGGCCAACCTGGGCTCGCCCGCCTTCGCCTCGCAGCTGGACGAACTGGTGGCGCAGGCGGACCTGTGGGTGCATGGCCACATGCACGCCTCGCTCGACTATCGCGTGCAAGGCTGCCGCGTCGTCTGCAACCCCTGCGGCTACAAGCGGCCGGACGGCACGCCTGAAAACGAACGCTACGATTCCGGCTTCATCGTCGACATCGCCAGCGCGGTTCAATGCTTTCGATAGCGCAGCTGCGCCACGCCGCTGTGCAGCTGGCGCGTGCCGTCCAGGCGCCAGTCGCTGCGCGGTAAACCATCCTCGAACAGGCGCACGCCCTTGCCCAGCACCACGGGTAGTACGGACAGGGTCAGGCTGTCGATGACGCCTTCGCGCAAGCCGGCGCGGATGACGGCGCCGCCATCGAGATACACGTGGCGGCAACCCTCCTTTGCCAGCCCCTCGAGTACTTCCCGCACGCTGCCTGCGCGGCGCTGCTCGCCATGCCGTGGCGTGAAGTCGCGGTGGCTCAGTACCACCACGCGCTTGCCCGCATACGGCCACGGCTCAAAACCCACCACGGCGTCATAGGTGGTGCGCCCGATCAGCAAGGTATCGACTTGATCCATCAAGGCCGTGTAGCCGGTGGCGTCAGGCGAGTCGGGTGCCAGCTCGGCCAGCCAGGACAGGTCGCCGTTTTCTCCGGCGATGCAGCCATCGATGCTGATGCCGAGAAAAACGCTGACAGAAGTTTTTTGCATGGATGCTCCTTCAATTAATTCTACAGTGTAGAATTATGCCCATGAAACCGCCAAAACTTCAAGCTATTGAACATCCCGTGCGCCGCGCGGGCCGTCCCCGCCGCATCGCACCCGCGCTGGACAGCGCCAGCATCCTGCACGCTGCCCTGGCCCTGCTGGAAGAACAAGGCGAAGCGTTTTCCATGCGCGCGCTGGCGCAACGCCTGGGCGTCGATGCCATGGCCGTGTATCACTACTACGCAGGAAAAGATGAGTTATTGCTGGCCTTGATGGTGTGGCGTTTTGCCGCACTCGATCCGCGCCAGCCTCCGTTTACGCGGCGCCAGGCGCCTCGGCGGCGCCTGCTTGCGCTGTGCACGCTGTACCTGGAAATGGTCAGCGCCACGCCCCACTTCGTGCGCCTGATGGCGCGCGGGCTGGTAGAACAAGCCGATGTGGCCGAGCGGTTTACGGCGCTGTTCGAGCAGGCCGTGGAAGGCCTCGATCTGCCTGAAAAAACCCGGCTGCGCGGGCGCGATGCGCTCGTCGATTTCCTGCACGGCCATGCGCTGGCGGGCAGGCCCGCCAGCGAGACGCAATGGCACGCCTCGGTCGGTCTGATCCTGGCGGGCATGGAAGCCCGGCTCTACCCTGCCATCAGGCCAGCAGCTTGAGCAGCGCCTGCGCGGCCACTTCCGATGACGCGGGATTCTGGCCCGTGACCAGCAAGCCATCGGTGACCGCGTACGGCTGCCAGTCGCCCAGCTTGGAATAGATGCCGCCGTTTTGCTTGAGCATGTCCTCGACCAGGAAAGGCACGATGACAGTCAAGCCGACGGCGTCTTCCTCGGTATTGGTAAAGCCCGTCACCTGCTTGCCGCGCACCAGCGGCGTGCCATCCAATGCCTTCACGTGGCGCAGCACGCCCGGTGCATGGCAGACAGCGGCGACGGGCTTGCCGGCGGCGATCATCTGTTCGATCAGCGCGATCGAGTGCGCATCTTCGGCCAGGTCCCACAACGGGCCATGACCACCCGGGTAGAACACGGCGTCAAAGTCGGCTACCTTCACGTCGGCCAGCTTGCCCGTGTTGGCCAGCACGGCTTGCGCCGTGGCGTCCAGCTTGAAGCGGCGCGTGGCATCCGTTTGCGAATCCGGTTCGTCGCTTTTCGGGTCCAGCGGCGGCTGGCCGCCGCTGGGCGAGACCACCGTCAGCTTGGCGCCAGCTTCCTGCAAGGCATAGTAGGGCGCGGCGAATTCTTCCAGCCAGAAGCCGGTTTTCTTGCCGGTGTCGCCCAGTTGATCGTGCGAGGTCAGTACCATCAGGATATTCATGTTGTTTCCTTTTATGTCAGAGGGTTACAGTGCTGCTTCGAGAATACGGCGGCTGCGCGCGAGGTCGATATCGCGGTGTTCGCCGAGGGAGGTCATGTCGTGTGCTGCCAATTGTTTCAGTACCGCTTCCACCGCTTCCTGGCCCAACTGGTAGGCCGACAGGCGAGTCGGCAGGCCCAGGTCTTCAAAGAAGGCGCGGGTGCGGGCGATGGCGGCGGTTATGCGCTCGTCGTTGCTGCCCTCGGTGATGCTCCAGACACGTTCGCCATACTGTAGCAATTTTCCACGTTTCTGTTCGCGCTGCACGTCCAGCAGTGCGGGCAGCACCAGGGCCAGGGTGCGCGCATGGTCGATGTCGTACAGGGCCGTCAGTTCGTGGCCTATCATGTGGGTAGCCCAGTCCTGCGGCACGCCGGCGCCGATCAGGCCATTCAGGGCCAGGGTGGCCGTCCACATCAGGTTGGCGCGGGTATCGTAGTCGTCGGGCGCGGCGATCGCTTGCGGGGCGATCTCGACCAACGTCTGCAGCAGGCCTTCGGCAAAGCGGTCCTGCACCTTCGCCTGCGCCGGATAGGTCAGGTACTGTTCCGTGGTGTGGACAAAGGCATCGACCAGGCCATTGGCCACCTGCCTGGCCGGCAAGGTAAAGGTCTTGCTCGGGTCAAGTACGGAAAATTGCGGGTACAGCAGCGGACTGCGAAAACTCAGCTTGTCATGCGTGGCTTTTTTCGTCACCACGCCGCCGTTGTTCATTTCCGAACCCGTGGCCGGCAAGGTCAGCACTGTGCCAAACGGCAGGGCTTGACGCACATTGGCGCCGCCGCGCTCGGCAATTTCCCACGGCTCGCCATCGTACAGGGCGGCCGCGGCGACGAACTTGGTGCCATCGATCACGGAGCCGCCACCGACGGCCAGCAGGAAGTCCAGCTTGTCGCCACGCACCTGCGCCACGGCACGCATCAAGGTTTCATAGCTGGGATTGGGTTCGATACCGCCAAACTCCTGCACCGTGCGCTGGCCCAGCGCAGCGCGCACTTCGGCCAGGGTGCCGGTCTTTTCCGCGCTGGCGCCGCCATACATGATCAGCACGCGCGCATCGTGCGGCACCAGGGCGGACAATTTGGTGACGGTATCAAGACCGAAGACGATACGGGTCGGGTTATGGAATTCAAAATTTTTCATGCTGTCGCTCCTTATTATTAGACTGGTCGTCTAGAATGCTATTCAAAAAAACGCGGACGTGGTGCGTCCGCTTGCTTGCTGTCTATCGGTAGCTTTCCGGCGACAGCTGCAGCATGGCCAGGGTCGCCTGCCAGGCTGTTTGCAGGGCGCTGGCGTCGCGCCGCAGCTTGGTCAGCATGGCCGCGCCCAGCCACAACTGGTACAAGGTGGCTGCCATCTGCGCCGGATCGGCCACCGATGGCAGCGAAGCGTCCACCCTGCCCCGTGCGATGGCCAGGGCCAGCCTGGCGATGATGCGGTGGGTGCCATCGAGCAGCGCCACGCGCATCGGTTCGGACATGTCCGCCACTTCGCTGCTGAGCTTGACCACCAGGCAGCGGCAGTCGCAACCGCTGCCATCGAGGCTTTCGCTGGTCCAACTGGCCCAATACGCCATCAGCGACTGCGCCGCGCTCTGGCCCGGCTGGCCCAGCACGTCTTCCATCCCGGCCAGGTAGCCGGTGACGTAATCTTCCAGCATCGCCTCGCCGAACAATTCCTTGGACTTGAAGTAATGGTAGAACGAACCCTTGGGCACGTCGGCGGCCGACAAAATCTCGTTCAGCCCCACGCCGGCAAAGCCCTTGCGCGTGATGATGGCCTTGCCCTGGTCGATAATGTGCTGGCGCACATCGGTGTATTCAGCTTTCATGCGAGGCATTGTAGCACAATTAGACCAGTCGTCTAGTTCAAATTAAACCCAGAGAAAAATTCTGGGGTCAGACCCTCAAGGCCGCTAACGCTGAGGCTTGCGCTAACGGCGCGGGGGTCTGACCCAATCCACCCAAGTTAAGGAGCAAGCCCGCGCAATTGCTGGCAAATCAATGAAATAGTGCTTGACGTGGCACTGGCTTTGCGCGGCCGCCGCCTTGCTGACCTCTCTTTTTTC
>NZ_JBNYXO010000020.1:0-60895 GCF_051380715.1 Janthinobacterium kochi | reverse complement strand
CGATAACGTGTCGATCACCGTCAAGCTGATCAACCCGATCGCGATGGAAGAAGGCCTGCGCTTCGCTATCCGTGAAGGCGGTCGTACCGTCGGCGCCGGCGTGGTTGCAAAAATCCTCGCATAAGGAAATGTTATGCTTCCACCTGGGGCGTCCTGGGTGGTAGAATAGCACTCCTCGAAAGTTTTACGTAGGGACGTAGCTCAATTGGCAGAGCGTCGGTCTCCAAAACCGAAGGTTGGGGGTTCGATGCCCTCCGTCCCTGCCACCGTCAAGGTGCAGGGCACCGAAAGTAGAAAAATGTCAAATCAATCCGTGCAAACCGTTAGCACGTCGAGTGACAAGATAAAAGTCGCGCTGGCAATAGTGGCTGCGATTGCAGGAGTAGTCGGGTTTTATTACCTGGCAGGCCAACCAGCTCTGGTGCGTGCAAGCGCGCTTGTGGCTGGTTTGGTTATTGCTGTTGCGCTCTTGTATGTCTCGACGACCGGCCGTGAATTTCTCAATTTCGCCAAAGAAGCTGTGCGCGAAACCAAGAAAGTCGTTTGGCCTACCCGCAAAGAAGCCACGCAGATTACTGCGATCGTGTTTGCCTTTGTGCTGGTCATGGCGATTTTCCTGTGGGGCACGGATAAATTGCTCGAGTTTTTGTTGTATGACGTAATTCTGGGTTGGAAAAAATAATGAGCGAAAATGTGCATGATGAAGCGGCGGACGAGTCCGTTCCGGGCGACGCTCCGGTAGCGGATACTGGTGCAGCGCTGAGCGTGCCAGTGAGCAGCAAGCGCTGGTATGTCGTGCATGCTTATTCCGGCATGGAAAAAAGCGTCATGCGCGCACTGACCGAGCGCATCGAGCGCGCGGGCATGCAAGACCAGTTCGGCCAGATCCTGGTGCCGATCGAAGAAGTAGTCGAAGTCAAGAATGGCGTAAAGTCCGTCACCGAACGTCGTTTCTATCCTGGCTATGTGCTGGTTGAAATGGAAATGACGGACGAGAGTTGGCACTTGGTCAAGAATACCAGCAAGGTTACCGGCTTTATTGGTGGCAAGTCGAACAAGCCGACGCCGATCTCCGCGCGCGAAATCGATGGCATCATGAAGCAGATGCAAGAGGGTGTCGAGAAGCCCCGTCCAAAAACCTTGTACGAGGTGGGCGAGCAGGTACGCATCAAGGACGGTCCGTTCACCGATTTCAACGGCAATGTCGAAGAAGTCAATTACGAGAAATCCAAAGTGCGCGTCTCGGTCACCATCTTCGGCCGCGCTACTCCGGTAGAGCTCGAATTCGGCCAGGTCGAAAAAGTTTAAGCATTATCAAGCGCCACCAGGAGCGTCACGGCAGTCTCAGTGGAATCCGGTCAGAGGAGCCCCGCCAGGGTAGGATCGGCGGGGCGCTACTACTCAATCCAAGATAGGAGCCATCATGGCAAAGAAAATCATTGGTTTTATCAAGCTGCAAGTACCAGCTGGTAAAGCAAACCCATCCCCACCAATCGGTCCAGCTCTGGGTCAACGTGGTCTGAACATCATGGAATTCTGCAAAGCCTTCAATGCACAGACCCAAGGTCTGGAGCCAGGCATGCCGATTCCAGTCGTGATCACCGCATTTGCGGACAAGTCCTTCACGTTCGTGATGAAGACGCCTCCAGCAACCTACCTGATCAAAAAAGCTGCTGCGATCACCAAAGGTTCGCCGAAGCCACATACCGACAAAGTCGGTACGCTGACCCGCGCACAAGCTGAAGAAATCGCTAAATTGAAAACCCCTGATCTGACCGCTGCCGACATGGATGCTGCTGTACGCACCATCGCTGGTTCCGCTCGTTCGATTGGTATCACGGTGGAAGGTGTTGTATAATGGCTAAGTTATCCAAACGTATCAAGGCTTTGAAAGCCAAAGTCGACCGTACCAAAGTGTACGCTTTCGACAACGCTGTCGCGCTGATCAAAGAGTGCGCAACGGCCAAGTTCAATGAATCGATCGACGTATCGGTGCAACTGGGTGTTGATCCTAAGAAATCCGACCAAGTGGTGCGCGGCTCCGTCGTGCTGCCAGCTGGTACCGGCAAAACCGTACGCGTGGCAGTATTCGCGTCGGGCGAAAAAGCAGAAGCTGCTAAAGCAGCTGGCGCCGACATCGTTGGCATGGAAGACCTGGCTGAATCGATCAAAGCCGGTAACATGCCTTTCGATATCGTTATCGCTTCGCCAGATACCATGCGTATCGTTGGTACCCTGGGTCAGATCCTGGGCCCACGCGGCCTGATGCCTAACCCGAAAGTTGGTACTGTTACTGCTGACGTCGCTACCGCCGTGAAAAACGCGAAAGCCGGTCAAGTTCAGTACCGTACCGACAAATCCGGTATCATCCACGCTACCATCGGCCGTAAATCGTTCGCTGACGCAGATCTGAAATCGAATCTGGTCGCACTGATCGACGCACTGAACAAAGCCAAGCCAGCATCGAGCAAAGGCGTGTACCTGCGCAAAGTTTCGCTGTCGTCGACCATGGGCGCTGGCGTCCGTGTTGACCAGGCTAGCCTGGCAGCTTAAGTAAAGAATCAAGTCCTGTGGCGCCTTCGGGCGCTGCGGGCGCATCTTTGGGCTGTCTGTCCGGTGTTCGCATCAGGCAGGCAGACAATCAAAGACCGTTGGGCCGACTGTGATCGCACATGCAGAAGGTTAATAGGCTTGCCGGCAACGGCAAGTGCCCAACGCAGATGGTGTACCCGAACAAGTTTTGTAGTCCTCATGCTGCGTGAATCCATCCGCTCAGTTTAGTACTTCTTGACTTCGGACGCCGTGTTCGAACCGATGCAAGGCGCTCAACCACTCGGTTGTGATTGCCGAACATCATTTAAGGAGGTTGACCGTGAGTCTCAATCTGAATGACAAAAAGGCCGTCGTCGCCGAAGTTTCCGCACAAGTAGCAAATGCGCAAACGATCGTCGTGGCCGAATATCGTGGCATCCAGGTTGGTCACTTGACGCAACTGCGTGCTAAAGCGCGTGCCCAAGGCGTGTACCTGCGTGTGTTGAAAAACACTCTGGCTCGTCGCTCCGTTGAAGGTACCGCATTCGCCAGCCTGGCAGATGCCATGACCGGCCCGTTGATCTACTCGATCTCGGCCGATGCCGTTGCTGCAGCTAAAGTCATCGCTGACTTCGCTAAAACCAACGACAAACTGGTCATCAAAGCAGGTAACTACGCAGGCAAGCCGCTGGATACAGCTGCTGTCACCGCGTTGGCGAGCATTCCTAGCCGTGAAGTCCTCATTGCGCAGTTGTTGGGCGTTATGCTGGCTCCGGTTTCGGGCTTTGCACGTGGTCTGGCTGCCCTGGCAGCGAAAAAAGGCGAAGGCGCCGAAGCTCCTGCAGAAGCAGCAGCAGAAGAAGCCCCAGCAGCCGCTTAATTGCGTGCGCTTTTTTCTCTCAGTACCAATCTGATGTAACTAACGTAATAAATTTAGGAGTTTCAAAATGGCAATTAGCAAAGACGATATCCTGGAAGCAGTTAGCGCCATGTCCGTAATGGACCTGAACGACCTGGTTAAAGCATTCGAAGAAAAATTCGGCGTGTCCGCAGCAGCAATGGCTTCGGCCGGTCCTGCAGCAGGCCCAGCAGCAGCTGCTGAAGAACAAACCGAATTCAACGTCATCCTGGACAGCTTCGGCGCAAACAAAGTTGGCGTCATTAAAGCAGTTCGCGAAATCACCGGCCTGGGCTTGAAAGAAGCTAAAGACCTGGTCGATGGCGCACCAAAAACTGTGAAAGAAGCAGTGTCGAAAGCTGACGCTGAAGCAGCACAGAAGAAACTGGTAGAAGCCGGCGCAACCGCTTCGATCAAGTAATATCTGTACCGGCGGCAGTTAGCGCCCGAGTCAAAGTCTGAGGTTTCCCCTCGCAAGGGGGGAAATCCGACTTTGGCTCCTTTGTCGTCTGCATCGTATTTGTCATGTAGTTGTAGCAGCAGTTTTTATTCGATTCAAGCCGGAAAGCAGAGCCTTGAGGTTTCGTCTGTGTCACACGCAGCGGTGCAAACGAACACTTGCAAAACCTGAATTTTCTATCCTTTCTGTCACTCACGGAGTGTCCATGCACTACTCATTTACTGAGAAGAAACGCATTCGCAAATCATTCGCGAAGCGCGCCAACGTTCACCACGTTCCGTTCCTGCTGGCGACCCAGCTCGAGTCTTATCATAGCTTCTTGCAAGAGGACATAGCACCGTCCGGCCGCAAGAATGATGGCCTGCAGTCGGCTTTCACTTCGATTTTCCCTATCGTTTCGCACAATGGTTTTGCGCGTCTCGAATTCTTGTCGTACGTTCTGGGCGATCCTGCCTTTGACGTCAAAGAATGTCAACAACGTGGCCTGACGTTCGCGTCGCCGCTGCGCGCGAAAGTGCGCCTGGTGATCCTCGACAAGGAATCGCCAACCAAGCCTGTCGTCAAGGAAATGAAAGAACAGGAAGTCTACATGGGCGAATTGCCGCTCATGACGACCACCGGTTCGTTCGTGATCAACGGTACGGAGCGGGTTATCGTTTCCCAGCTGCACCGTTCGCCTGGCGTGTTCTTCGAGCACGACCGCGGCAAGACTCACTCGTCCGGTAAACTGCTGTTCTCCGCGCGTATCATTCCTTACCGCGGTTCGTGGCTGGACTTCGAGTTCGACCCGAAAGACATCCTGTTCTTCCGCGTCGACCGTCGCCGCAAGATGCCAGTGACGATCCTGCTCAAAGCCATCGGTATGTCGCACGAGCAAATCCTGGCCAATTTCTTTGTCTTCGACAATTTCAACCTGCGCTCCGAAGGCGCGGAAATGGAATTTGTCGCCGAACGTCTGCGCGGCGAAGTGGCGCGCTTTGACATCGTCGACAAGTCGGGCAAGACCCTGGTGCTGAAAGACAAGCGTATCAACGCCAAGCACGTGCGTGATATCGAAGCTGCCGGCATCAAGCACATTTCCGTACCGGAAGACTACCTGCTGGGCCGCGTATTGGCGAAGAACATCGTCGATGGCGACACCGGTGAAGTCGTCGCCTCCGCGAACGATGAGCTGACCGAAGACTTGCTGGGCCGCTTGCGCGATGCCAACATTTCCGAAATCCAGACCTTGTACACCAACGACCTGGATCAAGGCGCTTACATCTCGCAAACCCTGCGTATCGACGACACCGCCGACCAGATGGCTGCGAAAGTGGCGATCTACCGCATGATGCGTCCAGGCGAACCGCCAACGGAAGATTCCGTTGAAGCGCTGTTCAATGGTTTGTTCTACAACTCGGACCGCTACGACCTGTCGGCCGTGGGCCGCATGAAGTTCAATCGCCGCATTGGCCGCGATGAACTGACCGGCGCCATGACCCTGTCGAACGAAGACGTGCTGGCCGTGATCAAGATCCTGGTGGAACTGCGCAATGGTCGCGGCGAAGTCGACGATATCGATCACCTGGGTAATCGTCGCGTACGTTGCGTGGGCGAACTGGCCGAGAATCAATTCCGCGCCGGCCTGGTGCGTGTTGAGCGCGCCGTCAAGGAACGCCTCGGCCAAGCCGAAGCGGATAACCTGATGCCGCACGACCTGATCAACTCGAAGCCGATTTCGGCTGCGATTCGCGAGTTCTTCGGTTCGTCCCAGCTGTCGCAGTTTATGGACCAAACCAATCCTCTGTCGGAAATTACCCACAAGCGCCGTGTATCGGCTCTGGGACCCGGCGGTCTGACACGCGAACGCGCCGGCTTTGAAGTGCGCGACGTGCATCCGACCCACTACGGCCGCGTCTGCCCGATCGAGACACCGGAAGGTCCGAACATTGGTCTGATCAACTCGCTGGCTCTGTATGCCCGCCTGAATGAATACGGCTTCCTGGAAACCCCGTACCGCAAGGTCGAAGGCTCCAAGATCACCGACCAGATCGACTACCTGTCCGCCATCGAAGAAGGCCGTTACATCATCGCCCAGGCGAATGCGACCATCAGCGACGAAGGTACTTTGTCCGATGAACTGGTGTCGGCCCGTGAAGCTGGCGAAACCATCCTGGTTTCCCCGGAGCGCATCCAGTACATGGACGTGGCGCCGGGCCAGATCGTTTCCGTCGCTGCCTCGCTGATTCCGTTCCTCGAACACGATGATGCAAACCGTGCATTGATGGGCGCCAACATGCAACGCCAGGCTGTGCCTTGCTTGCGTCCTGAAAAAGCGCTGGTCGGTACCGGTATCGAACGTACCGTTGCGGTCGACTCGGGCACCACCGTGCAAGCTTTGCGTGGCGGTATCGTCGATTACATCGATGCGGGCCGTGTCGTGATTCGCGTCAACGATGACGAAGCCACCGCTGGTGAAGTGGGCGTCGACATCTACAACCTGATCAAGTACACGCGTTCGAACCAGAACACCAACATCAACCAGCGTCCTATCGTGCAAGTGGGCGACCGTGTTGCCAAGCGCGACGTGATCGCCGACGGCGCATCGACCGACCTGGGTGAATTGGCGCTGGGCCAGAACATGACCGTGGCCTTCATGCCATGGAATGGTCTGAACTTCGAAGATTCGATCCTGATCTCGGAAAACGTCGTCAAGGACGACCGCTACACCTCGATTCACATCGAAGAGTTGTCGGTTGTTGCCCGTGATACAAAACTGGGTGCGGAAGAAATTACGCGCGACATCTCGAACCTGGCTGAAAATCAGCTGGCACGTCTGGATGAGTCCGGTATCGTCTACATCGGCGCTGAAGTACAAGCCGGCGACACCCTGGTCGGTAAAGTGACGCCTAAAGGCGAAACCCAGCTGACCCCGGAAGAGAAGCTGCTGCGCGCGATTTTCGGCGAAAAAGCTTCGGACGTGAAAGATACCTCGCTGCGCGTGCCTTCGGGCATGATCGGTACCGTGATCGACGTGCAAGTCTTCACCCGTGAAGGCATCGTGCGCGACAAGCGTGCCCAGCAAATTATCGATGACGAACTGAAACGCTTCCGTCTGGATCTGAACGATCAGATGCGTATCGTTGAAGGCGATGCCTTCCAGCGTCTGGAAAAAATGCTGATCGGTAAAGTTGTCAACGGCGGCCCTAAAAAGCTGGCCAAAGGCGCCAAGATCACCAAGGATTACCTGGCCGATCTGGACAAATACCACTGGTTCGACATCCGCCCTGCGGACGACGATGCAGCGGTAGCGCTCGAAGCGATCAAGGAATCGATCAACGAGAAGCGTCACCAGTTCGATCTGGCCTTCGAAGAGAAGCGCAAGAAATTGACGCAAGGCGATGAGCTGCAACCAGGCGTGCAAAAAATGGTCAAGGTGTACCTGGCCGTGAAACGCCGCCTGCAGTCGGGCGACAAGATGGCAGGTCGCCACGGTAACAAGGGTGTGGTTTCCCGTATTGTTCCTGTGGAAGACATGCCATACATGGCCGACGGCACGCCAGCCGACGTCGTGCTGAACCCGTTGGGCGTTCCTTCGCGGATGAACGTTGGTCAGATTCTCGAGACTCACTTGGGCTGGGCTGCCAAGGGTCTGGGTATCCGCATCGGCGAAATGCTGAAGGCGCAAACCAAGGTCGAGCAAGTGCGCAAGTACCTGACGACGATCTACAACGACAACGGCCGCGCGGAAGATCTGGACAAGTTTGATGATGAAGAGATCATGAAACTGGCCGAAAACCTGAAAAAAGGTGTTCCATTCGCCACGCCAGTGTTTGACGGCGCGAACGAAGAAGAGATCCGCCGCATGCTGGACCTGGCGTATCCGGACGACATCGCCAAGAACCTGGGCATGACCGCGTCGAAAAACCAGGTGACCATGTATGACGGTCGCACCGGTGAAGCGTTCGAGCGCAAGGTTACTGTCGGCGTCATGCACATGCTGAAACTGCATCACTTGGTCGATGACAAGATGCATGCGCGTTCGACCGGTCCTTACTCGCTGGTAACGCAGCAGCCGCTGGGTGGTAAGGCCCAGTTCGGTGGTCAGCGTTTCGGTGAGATGGAAGTCTGGGCACTGGAAGCGTATGGCGCGTCGTATGTCTTGCAAGAGATGTTGACCGTCAAGTCCGATGACGTGAATGGCCGTACCAAAGTGTACGAAAACCTGGTCAAGGGCGACCACGTGATCGACGCCGGCATGCCGGAATCGTTCAACGTGCTGGTCAAGGAAATCCGTTCGCTGGGTATCGATATCGACCTCGAACGCAACTAAAAGACAGCCACCTGTCATTTGGTTTGGGAAACACAAAGCCCGGCTGGGAAACCACGCCGGGCAATGTAGTCTCAGGAATATAGAAATTTAATCACCTCTGGAGTGATACATGAAAGCACTGCTCGATCTATTCAAGCAAGTACAGACCAACGAGACCTTCGATGCAATCAAGATCGGTCTCGCTTCGCCTGAGAAAATCCGTTCGTGGTCCTACGGCGAAGTCAAGAAGCCGGAAACCATCAACTACCGTACCTTCAAGCCTGAGCGCGATGGCCTGTTCTGCGCCAAGATCTTTGGCCCGATCAAGGATTACGAATGCCTGTGCGGCAAATACAAGCGCCTGAAACACCGCGGCGTGATCTGCGAAAAGTGCGGCGTCGAAGTCACGCTGGCCAAGGTGCGCCGCGAGCGCATGGGCCACATCGAACTGGCCTCGCCTACCGCGCACATCTGGTTCCTGAAATCGCTGCCGTCGCGTCTGGGCATGGTCCTGGACATGACCCTGCGGGACATCGAACGCGTGCTGTACTTTGAAGCATACGTCGTGACCGATCCAGGCATGACCCCGCTGAAGAAGTGCCAGATCATGTCGGAAGACGACTACGCCGCCAAGTACGAAGAGTACGGCGACGACTTCACCGCCTTCATGGGCGCCGAAGGTATCCGTGAACTGCTGCGCTCGATCGACATCCACCGCGATGCCGAAACCCTGCGCGTGGAACTGAAGGAATCGAAATCCGAAGCCAAGATCAAGAAATACGCCAAACGCCTTAAGGTGTTAGAGGCGTTCCAA
Organism: Janthinobacterium kochi; assembly: GCF_051380715.1. Classification (NCBI taxonomy): domain Bacteria; kingdom Pseudomonadati; phylum Pseudomonadota; class Betaproteobacteria; order Burkholderiales; family Oxalobacteraceae; genus Janthinobacterium; species Janthinobacterium kochi. Next base: position 51,900 of record NZ_JBNYXO010000020.1, on the reverse strand, counting down.
CGTTCAGGCATCAAGCCTGACTGGATGATCATGGAAGTGCTGCCAGTGCTGCCGCCGGAACTGCGTCCGCTGGTACCGCTCGATGGTGGCCGTTTCGCGACCTCGGATCTGAACGATCTGTATCGCCGCGTCATCAACCGTAACAACCGTCTGAAACGCCTGATGGAGCTGCGCGCTCCAGAGATCATCACGCGCAACGAAAAGCGCATGCTGCAAGAAGCGGTCGATTCGCTGCTGGACAATGGCCGTCGCGGCAAAGCGATGACCGGCGCCAACAAGCGTCCGCTGAAGTCCTTGGCCGAGATGATCAAGGGCAAGGGCGGCCGTTTCCGTCAAAACTTGCTGGGCAAACGCGTCGATTACTCCGGTCGTTCGGTCATCGTCGTGGGCCCGCAATTGAAACTGCATCAGTGCGGCTTGCCGAAACTGATGGCGCTGGAACTGTTCAAACCATTCATTTTCAATAAACTGGAACTGATGGGTCTGGCGACCACAATCAAGGCAGCGAAAAAGCTGGTCGAGATTCAAGAGCCGGTCGTGTGGGACATCCTGGAAGACGTGATCCGTGAACATCCGATCATGTTGAACCGCGCACCGACGCTGCACCGTCTGGGTATCCAGGCGTTCGAGCCAGTCCTGATTGAAGGCAAGGCCATCCAGTTGCACCCACTCGTCTGCGCGGCATTCAATGCCGACTTTGACGGTGACCAAATGGCGGTCCACGTTCCTCTGTCGATCGAAGCGCAGATGGAAGCACGCACCCTGATGCTGGCATCGAACAACATCCTGTTCCCATCGAACGGCGAACCGTCGATCGTGCCGTCGCAGGATATCGTGCTGGGTCTGTACTACGCGACGCGCGAAGCGATCAATGCGAAGAACGAAGGGATGATGTTCCCTGACGTCTCGGAAGTGATCCGCGCCTACGACAACAAGGAAGTCGAACTGACGACCCGCGTTACCGTGCGTATTACCGAATACCCGAAAAACGCCGAAACGGGCGAATTCGAGAAAACGGTAACGCGTTACGAAACGACGATCGGCCGTGCGATCCTGTCGGAAATTCTGCCTAAAGGCTTGCCGTTCTCCGTCCTGAACCGCGCGCTGAAAAAGAAAGAAATTTCCAAGCTGATCAACACGTCGTTCCGCAAGTGCGGCCTGCGCGCCACCGTGGTGTTCGCAGATAAACTGATGCAATCGGGTTTCCGCCTGGCGACACGCGCCGGTATCTCGATCTGCGTCGACGACATGCTGGTACCGCCGCAAAAAGTCACCCTGATCGCGGCGGCCGAATCGGAAGTCAAGCAGATCGAACAGCAATACGCCTCGGGTCTCGTGACCGCCGGCGAGCGTTACAACAAGGTAGTCGATATCTGGGGCAAAACCTCGGATGAAGTCGGCAAGGCCATGATGGACCAGCTCAAAGTTGAAGACGTGATCCGCCGCGACGGCACCAAGTCGACGCAAGAATCGTTCAACGCCATTTACATGATGGCCGACTCCGGCGCGCGCGGTTCCGCAGCCCAGATTCGTCAGTTGGCCGGTATGCGTGGTCTGATGGCCAAACCGGATGGCTCGATTATCGAAACGCCGATTACCGCGAACTTCCGCGAAGGTCTGAACGTTTTGCAGTACTTCATTTCGACCCACGGTGCGCGTAAAGGTCTGGCCGATACGGCGCTGAAAACGGCTAACTCCGGTTACCTGACGCGTCGTCTGGTCGACGTGACGCAAGATCTGGTCGTCATCGAAGACGATTGCGGCACCATGAACGGCGCGCTGATGAAGGCGCTGGTCGAAGGTGGTGAAGTCATCGAAGCGCTGCGCGACCGTATCCTCGGCCGCGTTACCGTGCACGATGTCGTCAATCCTGAAACCCAGGAAACGCTGTACGAAGCCGGTTCGCTGCTGGACGAAGACATGGTCGAAGAGATCGAGCGTCTGTCCATCGATGAAGTCAAGGTGCGTACGCCACTGACTTGCGACACGCGCTTCGGCCTGTGCGCCAAGTGCTATGGCCGCGATCTGGGCCGCGGCATGCTGGTCAACGCCGGCGAAGCCGTCGGTGTGGTGGCAGCGCAGTCGATTGGTGAACCTGGTACCCAGCTGACCATGCGTACGTTCCACATTGGTGGTGCGGCATCGCGTGCAGCAGTGGCCTCGTCGGTGGAAGCCAAGTCGAACGGTACCATCCGCTTCACGGCAACCATGCGTTACGTGACGAACGGCAAGGGCTCGCAAATCGTCATTTCCCGTTCCGGCGAAGTGCTGATCACCGACGACCATGGCCGTGAGCGTGAACGTCATAAAGTGCCGTACGGCGCGACCCTGATCGTCAAGGACGGCATGGTCATCAAGGCCGGTACGGCCCTGGCAACGTGGGATCCGCTGACCCGTCCGATCATTACCGAATACGCCGGTCAAGTGCGTTTCGAGAACGTCGAAGAAGGCGTCACCGTCGCCCGTCAGGTCGACGAAGTGACCGGTTTGTCCACTCTGGTGGCGATCGATGCGAAACGTCGCGGTTCGCTGACCAAGACCCTGCGTCCGCAAGTCAAGCTGATCAATGACGCGAACGAAGAAGTCAAGATCGCCGGCACCGAACACTCGGTGGCGATCGGCTTCCAGGTCGGCGCGCTGATCATGGTGAAAGACGGTCAACAGGTATCGGTCGGTGAAGTGCTGGCACGTATTCCTACCGAATCGCAAAAAACGCGCGATATTACCGGTGGTCTGCCACGCGTTGCGGAACTGTTCGAAGCGCGCTCGCCGAAAGATGCCGGTATGCTGGCGGAAGTCACGGGTACGGTTGCGTTCGGTAAAGAAACCAAGGGCAAGCAGCGTCTGGAAATCACGGACATGGACGGCAACAAGCATGAGTTCTTGATCACCAAGGACAAACAAGTGCTGGTGCATGACGGCCAAGTCGTGAACAAGGGCGAGATGATCGTGGACGGCCCGGCCGATCCGCAAGACATCCTGCGCCTGCTGGGTATCGAAGCGCTGGCACGTTACATCGTTGACGAAGTGCAAGACGTGTATCGTCTGCAAGGCGTGAAGATCAATGACAAGCACATCGAAGTGATCGTGCGTCAGATGCTGCGCCGCGTGCAGATCGTCAATGCCGGCGATACCAACTACATCGTTGGCGAGCAGGTAGAGCGTTCGGAACTGCTGGATCAGAACGACCTGATGGAAGCCGGAAACAAAATTCCTGCGACCTACGAAAACGTTCTGCTGGGTATTACCAAGGCTTCCTTGTCGACCGATTCGTTCATCTCGGCCGCATCGTTCCAGGAAACCACCCGCGTGCTGACGGAAGCGGCGATCATGGGCAAGCGCGATGGTCTGCGCGGCCTGAAAGAGAACGTCATCGTCGGCCGCCTGATTCCTGGTGGTACGGGTCTGGCCTTCCACCGCGCACGCAAAGAAAAAGAAGCGTGGGAAGTGGAAGAGCGTCAAGCACTGCTGCTGGCCGAGAAAGCCTCGATGGCCGGCGAAGCTGCCGAAGCGCTGCAGGATATCGAAACCCAGCAACACCACGGCGACGAAGCGTAATCTACGCTGCCAGCTGACAAGAACGGCACCTTCGGGTGCCGTTTTTTTACGCCTGTGCGCTTCTTCAAAACATGCGTATAAATCAGCGTGGAGTGGGGAAAATCACGCTGGTCCATGCATATCCAGCCGTATCACCATTGCAAAACGTGATTTATCCACTGCATTAAAAGGAACGCCACTTCGGCTATTGCTGATTCACGCCTGTCATGTTGTATTCGCAGTATGGATCAATGGAAGACGAACGATGCGTTGGGAGTCTTGCCAAGTCTTACTGTTATTCATGGCCGCCATTAACAATTAAATCGATACGTCTCCATGCATCCTGTTTGCATATCAATATGGCGAGTGACTGTTGCATCGGGAATACTTGAATTGATAGGCTAAACCCCTGGTGATGCAGTTGGCGCAAGACTGGCGGATGTGGCGGACTGGGACATCTGGTCGTCGCGCGCATGAATCTGAAGTGAGCGCTCACAAGGATGCTGGACTGCCGACTGTCCGCGATGGTGTCATCACCACGTCGCTGCACATGTGTTTGCTCAACTGCTTGTGACGACGCATCGCCGCGTTGTTGTGCCGTCACGCACTATTGCCCCGCCACGCCAGTTTCCAGTTCATTCATGCTAAGATTTGGCGCATGATTGCCCAAGCCCTGTTTACTCCAGCCCAGCAGAAACTGCTGGGCTTGCTCTTTGTCCGCGTGAATGAAGGCTTTCACTTGAACGAGATCATGCGCCTGACGGGCCTGGGCAGCGCGTCGGCGCAGCGGGAACTGCGGCGCCTGCATGATTCCGGATTGATCACATCGGAGCGGATCGGCAATGTGCGGCGCTTTTGGCCCAACAAGGAAAGCCTCGTATATCCCGAGCTGAGCGGACTGGTGCAGAAAACCTTCGGCATCGTCGGCGTGCTCAGCGCGACCCTGGCGCCCTTGCGTGCCCAGCTGCACCTGGCATTCGTGTCTGGTGCCACGGCGAAGGGACAGGACATGCCTGGCAGCGCCATCGATTTGCTGCTGGTGGGTGAGGAAGCCAATTATGGCGATCTGTTGACGGGATTAGCCCCGGCCGAGCGAACCTTGCGGCGTAAAATCAATCCCAACTTATATACGCTGGCCGATTATCGCCGGCGTCTGCGTGAAGGCCAGCCATTTCTGCTGCAGGTATTACAGCAGCCGAAGTTGTTTGTCATCGGCGATGAATCGCTATTGCAAGCGCTGGCATTGCCAGATTCTTCCTTGCAAGCGAATGACACGCCATCTGTATTCTAAAGGCCGGGCCTGGCATTCAATTTCTGATGTATGAAATTGTTGGCTAGAAAAATATCTGAGGCGGATTGATCGTATGATGAATAAACTACAGGCTTTCGGTTTAATTGTTTCCCAGGCAGTGCGCGGAGAATTAAGTTTCCCCACGAGTGTTAATTCCGCGCTGCAATTGCAATTGGCTTTGGCTGAGCCGGATTGCCATATCGACCATGCGATCAAGCTGGTATTGGCCGAACCCTTGCTGGCGGCGCGCACGGTCGCGCTGGCCAACTCGGCCGTGTACAGCCGCGGCGATGCGGCGCCCGTGACCAGCGTGCGCGCCGCCGTCATGCGCATGGGTTATCGCAATTTGTATGCGCTGGTGGCAGCCATGGTGGTGCGCCAGTTCGGCAGCAAGATCATCGACCCCGTCCTGCGCCAGAAGGCGACACAGCTGTGGGAGCATACGGCGCACGTGGCGGCGTTGGCGCACGTGCTAGCCCGCCGCGTCACGCACGTTGATGCCGACACGGCGCTGTTCGCCGGTATCGTGCATGAGGTGGGCGGTTTTTATTTGTTGTCGCGCGCCGATGAATTTCCCGGCCTGCTCGACGACGATGCGGATCACTGGATGGAGTCCGCCGAAGAAATCATTTCCCGCGAAGTCATGAAGAAACTGCTGATCCCGCTGGCCGTGAGTGTCGCCATCGAAGGCTTGCGCGATGGCTTGCTGTCGATCCCGCCCGACTCCCTGCTCGACACCTTATTGTTGGCCAAGCAACTATCGCCCGTGCCATCGCCGTTGCAAGTGACGTATGTGGAAATGCTCACGCCCTCTGATTCCGTCATCGATTTCATTATCGATAACGAAACCCTGCAAAGCATCCTGGCCGAGTCAAACGAGGAAGTGCGGTCGATGAGTGCGGCGCTGCTGGTGTAGCCGAAAACGCACCCGGCGAAAAGAACGGCAGCGCCATCGAGGTGCTGCCGTTTTGCTTTCAGGCGCTGCGTTTTACTGTTGCTGCGCGATCCACAGGTCGACCTTGGCTTCCAGCAGTTTCAGGGGCAGGGTACCGTCGCTGAGCACTACCTCATGGAACTTCGGCAGGCTGAACTTGTCGCCCAAGGCTCGCTGCGCACGCTGGCGCAGTTCGACGATCTTCAGCGAACCGATCTTGTAGCCCAGCGCCTGGCCCGGCCAGGCCATGTAGCGTTCCGTTTCGCTTTTTGCCACGGCGTCATAGCCGAGGGTGTCGCGCATGTACTTGATCGTCTGCTCGCGCGTCCAGCCCTTGGTGTGCAGTCCCGTATCGACCACCAGGCGCACGGCGCGCAGCATCTCGTCGTTCAAGTGGCCGAAATACTGGGCTGTATCGTCGAACAGGCCCATTTCCTTGCCCAGGGTTTCCGCATACAGGGCCCAGCCTTCCGTGAAGGCATTGTTGCCGCCGAAACGGCGGAAGTTCGGCAAGTCCATCTCTTGCACCAGCGCCAGGTGAAAATGGTGGCCAGGCTTGCCTTCGTGCAAGAACAAGGTGGTCATGCCCGTGTCGCCATACAGTTTCGGATCGGTGACGACGGACCAGAACACGCCAGGGCGCGAACCGTCGGCGGCCGGCGCCGTGTAGTGGTCGGCGGCCGTGTCGCGGCTCAGTTCAGGTTCCAGGCGCAAGTCCAGCGGCGCCTTCGGCATCAGGGTGAACAGGGCGGGCAATTTACTGTCCAGCAGCACGTTCAGCTTGCGGTAGACGTCGAGCACTTCCTGTTCCGTCTTGAACGGGCGGTATTTCGCCTGTTCCGAGACCCATACGGGCAAGCCGGCGGCCGGGCCGTTGTAGCCCATCTTCGGACCGATGACCGCGTACTGTTCCTGGATGCGCGCCACTTCCTTCAAGCCGATGGCGTGGATTTGCTCCGGCTTCAAGTCCGTGGTGGTGCTGCTGGCCACGCGCGCCTGGTACCAGGCAGCGCCATCGGGCAGGGTGCTCCAGCCGCTGCTCGTGCGGCCGGCCGGCAGGTAATCGCTTTCCATGAAGGTGGACAGGCGCTGCAGCGCGGGCATCAGCTTGGCCTCGATGATGACGGTGTAGGTTTGCGTCAGGCGCGCCTTGTCCGCGTCGGAAAAACTGGCCGGCAAGTTCTTGATGGGTGTGTAGTAAACGCTGTCTTGCGGCGTGGCGCTGACGAGCTTTTTGAATTGCGGCAGGGCCGATTCCGTCAGCGCCTTCGGCAGCACGATGCCCTTTTGCATGCCGAGTTTCATGTTGGCGATGGCCTGGTCTATCCAGCCCGGCAGCTGGCTGATACGGCTCAGGTAGGCGTCGTACTCCTTGACCGTGGTCAGCGGTTGCGATGCCTCGCCCCCCGCATAATTGGCCAGGGTGACGGGCATGCTGTCCATCTGGTTCAGTGGCAGCAGGTATTCGGGGAAGCGCTCGAAGCTCAGTGCCGCGGTCAGTTCATAGTCGAGAATATCGTAGTTGATCTGGTCCTGGTGCGACAGGCGCGCGCGGCCAATGCTGCGCAGGGTCTTCTGGAACTGGCGGTACAGGGCGAACTGTTTTGCGCGCGCGGCCGGCACGATGGCTGAACCGAGCTGGTCGTCAAAACGATTGTCGCCGCTCTCGGTGGCATTGATCGGCTCGAAACGGGCCAGCGCATCGTAGTACTGATCGGCCACGACCTGCAATCGCTGCTTGGCTTGCGGCGCGCTGACGGCCACGCTTTTGGCTGCGGGCTGGGCCGCTTGGGCCATGGGCGCGTGGGCGAGTAACAGGGAGATAGCCAGGGTGCCGAGGGTGCCGGCGGCAAAACGATGCTTCATGCGCGATGTCCTTTGTAAGGAGGGAAATGAACGGAGGCGTAGCGAGGTCGGGTTGGCCGCTCGAGAAGGAACAGCCGGGTCGTAAGCATACGCCATTGCCCAATGCGTTTGGATTAATTGTTGGGAGGGAATGTTGCTATTTCGCCGTAGGCGGCAGGGCCGCTTTCATGGTCTGCCAGTGCTTGCTGGCCAATGGGACGCAGGCGGGGCAGGGCGTGGTGGCGATCAGATTGCGGATTTGCTGGGCGCGCGCCGCCGTTTGCGGGTGCGAGGAAATCAAGCCCGGCGTCGCCCCTTTATCCTTGTCATCAAGCTTCTGGAAAAAGTTCAGCATGCCGTCGGAACGGATGTGTGCGCGCTGCAAGGCAAGCAAACCGAGCCGGTCCGCTTCCTCTTCCATGTCGCGACTGAAATACAGGGTGCCGGCCTGGTGCGCCAGCATGGCAGCCACGGCGCTGATGTCGCCGATGGTCACGCCCACGAGGGCGCCCCAGCCCAGGCTGCTGATCATTTGCCGCAGCGAATGGCGCTGTTCCACATGCTGCACTTCATGTGCCAGCACGCCGGCCAGCTCGCCCGGGTCGCCCGCCTGGCGCAGCAAGCCCGTATGCACGACGATGATGCCGCCCGGCATGGCAAACGCGTTGACGGTGTCGTCCTGCTTGACCAGCCAGCGGTACTGGTAGCGTGAACCGGCCGTCAGCTTGCGGCCGATGTCCTGCACCGTTTGCTGCGCCACGCCGCTGTCATGGATGCCGCCCTGCGCGCGCACTTGCGACAGGGCCAGTTCGCCCAGCTGTTTTTCCGTCGACAAGGGGATGAGTCCCGCCAGCGCACCGACGGCATGGCCGCCTTGCCACCACAGCAGGGCAGAGGCGACGACGGCTGCGCCCGTCAAACCGGCAAGCCAGCCCGATACTTGCCGCCGGTTGCGCTGGCGCTCGCCCCACAGGCGCTGCAGTTGCGGCTGCAGCACGGGCGGCGCTTCGCGCAAGACGATGGCGATGTCGCCCGCTGTCAGCGGCTTGAGCGACGCTTGCCGGCCTTGTGTATCGAGCCAGTTCAGGAACAGTTCCGGTCCATCGACCCCGCCTACGCTGACGATCAGTTGCGCTATATCGACATGCTGGCCGGGTGCGTCGATGGCCAACTGGCTACCGAAAAAATGCGCGCTGACGAGCGTGCCAGCCGGGTCGCCCTCGGGGCCGGTCAGCCGTGCCTGGAATGGAGTCATGCTGCAGCCTCGGCAAAGCGGCTTTCGTACAGGGCCGCCATCAGGTCGGACTGGCTGATGATGCCGGCCAGGCGCTCTTCTTCGTCGAGGATGGGAATATGGTGATAGCCGGCGTCGGCCATCAGGGGCACGAGGTCGATGATGGGCGTGCCCAGGCGGGCCGTGTGCGGCGATGGCGTCATCAGCTGGCCCACCGCTTCGGGCTTGTCGCTGTGGGACAGGCCGCTGCGCTGCAGCAAGCCGCGCAGGCGCTGGCGCATGCCTTGATAATCGTCGAGGCCGCCATGGCGCAGGAAATCCGTCTGCGTGATGATGCCGATGACGTGGCGCGCCCGGTTCAGCACGGGCAAGGCGCCCACATCGTGTTCGCGCATGGTGCGCCAGGCAACATCGAGCGGCGTGCCGAATTCCACGCTGAGCACGTCCTTCGACATGATGTCGGCGCAGGTGACGACACCGAAGCGGCGCTGGTAGGCGCGCATTTCCGTTTGCAGGAAGATGGCTTGCAAATCGTCGCGGCTGATGTCGAGCACTTCGCTGTGCTGGCGCAAGACGGCATCGAGGTCATCGGGCGAAAACCCCAGGCGGGTGCTGGGGATGTCATCCTTCGTGGCGTGCGGATGCGGTGCGACCAGTTGCTGGGTGTGCGGGTAGCGGCGTCCCGTCAGGTTGTTGTACAGCACGGCGCAGGCGACCAGTACGGCTGAATTGAACAGCACGGTGATGAAGACGAATTCAAAGCCGGCCGCATGCACGCTGGCACCGCCGACCACGGTGGTCAAGGCCACGGCGCCGCCCGGCGGATGCAGACAGCGCAGGGCAAACATGGCGCCGATGGCCAGGCAGGCCGCCAGCGCCGCCACGCCCACGCTGGGCCCCAGCCATTTGACGCAAGCCATGCCCACCAGGCCGGAGACGACATTGCCACCCACCACGGACCACGGTTGCGCCAGCGGGCTGGCTGGCAAGCAAAACAGCAGCACGGCCGAGGCGCCCATGGGGGCGATCAGGTAGACGCTGGCGCTATCGGGGGCCAGCAGGAAGTGGCAGATGAGTCCGGTCAGCAGCAAGCCGCAGATGGCGCCCGCGCAGGCGCGCAATTGTTCGCGACGGCTGCCGTTGTTCGGTTGCGGCAGCCAGCGTGCCAGGAAAGAAGTCGTCATGGGGGAGGGCGCGTTCGGGCCGCGTTGCTCAGTGTCAGCCCGATATTATCCCATGCGTTCCATTTCACTGCCTGCGGGCATTAATCTCGGCGCAGACGGCTTGCAAGCCATGGCGTGCCAGCAGCTTTTACTTGGTGATACTTATATGTTTTCCGCATAAGCACAGTGCAATTAAATGGTGGATATTTCCCACAAGCAGGCATATTCTAGACAATCACGCCCGCTGGAAGCTGTTCAGCTGGCCTCATGATTTCTCTCAGGAGCCCTGCATGCGCCTTTCCCGTTTCGTTTCCCTTTTCCTTGCCAGCCTGTTGCTTGCCGGCACCGCCGTTGCCGCCGCCCCGACACCGGGCAACCCTGTTGCCACGCCGCATTTGGCGTACAACGCGGCGGCCGACGCCAAGGCCGACGTGGCCCGCGCGCTGGCCGAAGCCAAGGCGGCCCACGTGCCCGTATTACTGATCTTTGGCGCCAACTGGTGCGAGGATTGCCGCGCGCTCGACAAGGCCTTGAAGGAAGGCAAGAACGCCGAGTTGATGCAACAGCAGTTCAAGGTCGTCAAGGTCGACGTGGGCAACTTCGACCATAACCTGGATGTGGCGCAAGCCTATGGCAATCCGCTCAAGAAAGGCATTCCCGCTGCCGTGCTCGTATCGAGTGACAACAACCAGGTGCTGTACGCCACCAAGGGTGGCGAACTGGCGAATGCGCGCCGCATGAGCGAGAGCGGCATTTATGATTTCTTCAAGCATGCAGCTACGCTCAAGCAACCGGCGCTGTAAACCTTAAAACTCTTCCCATTGCTCGCTGGCCGGCGCCTTGCCGCGTGCGTCTGGCGCAGTCCTGGCCGGGGCTTTTTGCGCACTGGCGCTGATCTTGGCGGCGGGCCTGGCTGGCGCACGGGGTGTGGGGCGGGCAGGCGCAGGGGCTGGCGCATGACCCGTTTCTTCCAGCTTGAAGACGCTCACCACCTGGGCCAGTCGTGCCGCCTGGTCCTGCAGCGACTGGGCCGCCGCTGCCGCTTCTTCCACCAGCGCCGCATTTTGCTGGGTCGCGTCATCCATCTGCGTGACCGTGGCGTTCACTTGCGCGATGCCCTGGCTTTGTTCCTGGCTGGCCGAAGCGATCTCGCCCATCAGGTCGGCCACGCGCTGCACGGACACGACGATATCCTGCATGGTGGCGCCGGCCGAGTCAACCAGCTTGCTGCCGGCCTCCACCTTGCCGCCAGAATCGACGATCAAGTCCTTGATTTCCTTCGCCGCCGCCGCCGAGCGGTGTGCCAGGTTGCGCACTTCCGTGGCCACCACGGCAAAGCCGCGGCCCTGTTCGCCCGCGCGCGCCGCCTCGACTGCCGCGTTCAGGGCGAGGATGTTGGTTTGAAACGCAATGCCGTCGATCACGCCGATAATGTCCGCTATCTTGCGTGAACTCTCTGCAATCGTACCCATCGTCTGCACCACCTGACCAACCACCTCGCCGCCCTTGACGGCGTGGCTGGAGGCCGAGACCACCAATTGATTCGCTTGCCGCGCATTGTCGGCATTCTGTTTCACGGTCGATGTCAGCTCTTCCATGGCGGCCGCCGTTTCTTCCAGGCTGGACGCCTGTGCTTCCGTGCGGCTTGAGAGATCCAGGTTGCCCGAAGCGATTTCGCCCGATGCGCTGGCAATGGCCCCCGTGCTGTCGCGTACTTCGCGTATCGTCACGTTCAGTGAGGCGATGAAGCGGTTGAAGGCGGAGGCCAGCGCGCCCACTTCGTCTTCCGATTCGACCACCATGCGGCGGCTCAGGTCGCCATTCCCGCTGGCGATGTCGCTGAGCATGTCTGCCGCGCGTGCGACGGGGGCGGCGATGGCGCGACTGATGACATAAATGATGGCCAGGGCGATGCCACCGCCTACCAAGCCGGCTACCAGCGCGGCGATCAGCGCTGAACGCATGATGTTGCCCAGCACTTCCGCTTCCGGTACCTCGGCCACCACGTACAGGTTCAGTTCCGGCACGAAGGAGGCGGCCACGAGTTGCTTGCCGGTAGGCGCCGCATAACTGGCATGCGTGTACTTGCGGCCGGTCAGCAGGCTCTTGCTCAGTTCATCGCTAAAACCGGGCAAGTCCTTCATCTGATGCTTGCCGTCGACGAGGGCCGGGTCGCGGTGGATCAGCAGGCTGCCGTTGCCGCGCACCAGGTAGACATAGCCGGTCTGGCCGATCTTGTAGCTGCGGATGGTCTCGGCCAGGGCGTCGATGCTCAAGCCCAGGCCCGTGACGATCTGCTTGCCGCCCGCCGTGCGGCCCCGCGCATTCAGGAAAAGCATGAAGCTGGTCGAGCCGACATCCTTGTCGATATCCATGGTGTAGCTCTTGTCGCTGGCCAGCAAGCCATAAAACCATTGATCCGATGCCTGGTTCTTGTCCAGTGTGCGCATCAGGCCGCCCGTGGTGAAATACTTGCCGCTGCTGCCGGACGCCCAGCTGACCGAAGCCGCCTTGTTCTTTTCCTTCAGGGCGGTGGCATAGCGCTGGAAGGTGGCGATGCCGCTTTCGGGCAGGTCGGCGTCTTCCCAGTCCTGCAGGAAGACATCGGTGGCCATGGTCATGGCCACCGACAGTGGCTGGTTGATCTGGCGCAGTATATCGTTGCGGATTTCACCCACTTGCGCTGGCAATTCCTCGCTGACAACGCGCTCGCGCACGTATTCGCTGCTCATGCGCACGCTGAGGAAAGACGAGATCGCCATGAATAGCAGCAGGCACAAGCCCATGCTGAACATCAATTTTTTCTGGATGGAGAGGCGGCGGAGCAGATGCATGGAAGACCCTGGGATGGGCCTGCGCGACAAGCAGAGGTTGCCGGAAAGACGCAGGCAGGCAAGTCTTGGAGTGTACGACCTGTTGCCTCGGGAAGCCTTGGCGCGGCTGCATTTAGTTGAGGTGTGTTGCAATGCGGCAACGTGAGTAAAGTGTAATTGTGCCCATTTTTCAAGTGAAGGCGGTGGTGCTGGAAAAACGTTCAGGCAGGCAAGCCGTGCGCGATCAATTCCAGCGGCAATTCCGTGCTGCACTTGATTTGCTCCATGGAAAAGGCGGACGACACGCCTGTCAGTTGCACGGCCTTGATGAGCTTTTTATAGAAGGTATCGTAACCCTTGATGTCGGTGGTGACGACTTTCAGCAGGTAGTCGATGTCGCCGCTCATGCGGTGAAATTCCTGTACCTCGGGCAAGACAATGACGGCGGCGGCAAAGCGGCGCAGCCATTTTTCATCGTGCTGTCCGGTGCGCACGCTGACGAAGACGGTCACGGGCAAGCCCACTTTTTGCCGGTTCACGATGGCCACGCGGCTCTCGATATAGCCCTCTTCCTCCAGGCGCTTGACGCGCTTCCAGCAGGGTGTGCTGGACAGGCCGATCTTCTCGCTGAGGGCGGCGATCGACAGGGTGCCGTCCTGCTGCAGGGCGGCCAGGATGGCGCAGTCGAATTTGTCGAGCGATGTGTTTGGTGAATTCATTTTGTTATTTTCTACTTTGTGGCATGTATATGCCACATATTAACTTGTTTGCAGTGTCTTTTGGCATATCTTCACGGCAGCGTGCCGGTAAACTATCCAGACGTTCCAGCCGCCTGCGCGGTGCCCTTTTTAGCTGTGCCCTTTTTATAGAATACTCAGACGGCCATCATGAAAGAAATCTACCTCGACAGCAATGCCACCACTTGCGTGCTGCCCGCCGCCGTTGCCGCCGCGCGGCAAGCGATGGAGCAGGGCTATGGCAATCCCAGCAGCACTCACGCCACGGGATTGCAAGCCAAGGCCATGATGGATGGCGTACGCCAGCGCGCCAGCGGCTTGCTGGGTGTGGGCGACGGCCGATTGATGTTCAATAGCGGCGCTACCGAAGGCATCCAGACGGCCGTGTTGTCGGCCTTGTGCGCGCTGCGCGAGCGGCGCGCACAAGGCAAGCGCATCGGCAGCTTGCTGCTGTATGGCGCGACCGAGCACAAGGCCGTGCCGGAAAGCCTGGCGCACTGGAACCGCCTGCTGGGCCTGAACCTGGAAGTGCGCAAGCTGCCCGTCGATGCGCAGGGGCGCCACGATCTGCAGGCACTCGATGCGCTGATCGGTGACGCGGCCATGCTGTGCACGATGGCGGCCAACAATGAAACGGGTGTCATCAGCGATTTATCCGCCATCGCCCAGCTGCTGCAGGAACGCGGTGCAGACGCCTACTGGATGGTCGATTGCGTGCAGGCGCTGGGCAAGCTGAAGCTGAACCTGGCCGCCACGCGCATCGATTACGCGCCATTTTCCGGCCACAAGCTGTATGCGCCCAAGGGCATCGGCATGCTGTACGTGCGACCCGGCGCGCCGTTTACTCCCTTGATGATGGGCGGCGGCCAGGAAGCGGGCCTGCGTTCGGGCACGGAGAACATGGCCGGCATCGCCGCCCTGGGCGCCGTGCTGGCGGCACTGGACGATGGCAAGACCTTCCGCAGCCACGCCGACCTGGCAGCTTTCCGCGAGCAGCTGGTGGCCAGCCTGGAGCGCGCTTTCCCCGGCATCGTATTCAATATGCCGTTCGAGTTGTCGCTACCGACCACGCTCAATTTTTCCGTGCCCGGCCTGTCCTCGAAAGAGCTGCTGGACCTGTTCGATGCGGCGCGTGTGCGCGTCAGCTCGGGCAGCGCCTGTTCCGCCGCCAAGGCCCTGCCCAGCTATGTGCTCGAAGCGATGCACGTGCCGCAATGGCGCGCCAGCTCGGCCATCCGTCTGTCTTTCGGCCCCCTGATTGACGCAGCGACGATAGCGGCCGCCTGCGCACGCATCGAGCGGTGCGGCGAGGCCTTGCGCCGCAGCTGTTTGCTGCCGTCGGCGCTGGCGCGTTCGCAGCAGGACGGCGCGCAGGACGGCATAATCCAGCTGAGTGTGGATGGCCAGTGCACCTGGCTGCTCAGCGACGCTGCCAGCGCCAGTTGCGTCGTCATCGATCCTGCCGCCGCGCTCGTGCCGCGCCTGGCTGCCTTCATCCGCTGCCAGCACCTGGCCTTGCGCGCCATCGTGCACACGACGGCGCCCGCCGACCATGGTGTGGCGCGCCTGGCGCTGCTGCAGGAACTCGCTATCGAACAGGTGGGGCGCATCGATATCGACGGTGAGCTGGAGCTGGGCCAGCAGCGCCTACGGCGGATCGAGTGCGGCCAGGATCATGCCACCCACGTGTACCTGCTGGGGCAGCGCTTTGCCTTCATCGGCGCTCTGGCATCCGGGGCGCTGATGCCCTTGCTGGATGCGGCGCTGGTAACGCAAGATACCGTGCTGTGCGCGTCAGGCGACGACGGCAGCATCTGCAGCACGGTGCGCACGGTGCAGGACGGCCTCGTGCCTGCCGCCGACCTGCAGCTCGATGCGGCCGGCCTGCCCGCCTTCCTGCACCAGCATCCCGACGCCATTCTCGTCGACGTGCGCGAAGCGTATGAACACGCGGCTTGCGCCGGAACCGTGTTCGAGGGCTGCGCCGTGCACAGCGTACCGCTGAGTCGCCTGGCGGGGCAGGTGGCCGCATGGCTGCAGCAGCCACAGCGTCCCCTGGTCTTTTTCTGCCGTAGCGGCAATCGCAGCGCGCGCGCTAGCGCCTGTCTGCGCCGCCTGGGCCATGCTGCGGCATGGCAACTCAATGGCGGCATGGCGATGGCGGAAGCGACGCGTCACCCGCTGGCCATCGCGGCTTGACGGGGCTGAAGTTTCTCATCTGGAATATTGCACCGTGCCATCATTGGCACGGTGCTGGTCGTTGAGTTCCGCATGTTCATTTCCTCCAGGCATTTTTCTACCCTGAACGGGCTGATTTCTTTGCCTGCACGTCCCTAAAACCTCGGGTATGTACGCTAGCGCACGGTCTTGTGCGCAGGGCGCACCTACCATGAAGTTCAGAACATCTCCCTATACCCTGAGATTCATCGCAACGCTCCGGCGCTTCGCTTTCCGTCTTCGCCAGTGTCCGATCGTGTTCTTCCAGACTTGGCCAGCGTGACGGTGGCCGCTGGCTGCCTGCGCGCACCTAGCGAGGCCAAGTTGAAAGAGTACACCGCAGTCGTCACGCAGCAGATCAAGGAACAGATTTCCAGATTCAAGGAAATCTTCCGCGACCATCCCCTTGCACCGGACAGTTTCGACGCTGCGCGCGACGATGCCTTGCCCCTGCGTTCCGAGTTATTCAGCGCCATGCAGATGGCCGCCCACGGCAAGCACGTGGCCGCCGGCCACGCGGTGGGCAAGCACCATGGCCGCGACCGCCTGCTGGCGCGCCTGGCCGACAATGCGGCCCTGATCACGGCCACCGTCAACGAGCTGACGGCCACGGTGAAAAGCGGACGCCAGGTTACGCCCGCCTCGGAATGGCTGCTGGATAATTTTTACCTGATCGAAGAGCAGATCCGCACCACGCGGCGCCACTTGCCGAAGAACTACAGCAAGGAGCTTCCACGGCTGACATCGGGCGTGGACGCGGGCTGTCCGCGCGTGTACAAGATCGCGCTGGAAATCATCTCGCATGGCGATGGCCGGGTCGACTTGGAAAACCTGTGCCATTTCATCGAGGCTTACCAGGATGTCGCCACCCTGACCCTGGGCGAATTGTGGGCCGTGCCCATCATGCTGCGTCTGGCCCTGATCGAAAACCTGCGCCGCGTGGCCGTGCGCGTGGCCGATGACCGCATGCAGCGCGACCTGGCCAATACATGGGCCGACCAGATGACGGACATCGCCGAGCGCAATCCCAGCGGCTTGATCCTGCTGGTAGCCGACATGGCGCGCTCGAATCCGCCGATGACCAGCGCCTTCGTGGCCGAATTGTCGCGCCGCCTGCAGGGACAAAGTTCGTCGCTGACCCTGGCCCTGTCGTGGCTGACGCACAAGCTGGCCGAGTCGGGTCTCACCATCGAGCAACAGATCCAGTCCGAGATCGGGCAGCAGGCGGCCGACCAGGTGTCGATCGCCAACAGCATCGGCAGCCTGCGTTTTCTGGGCACCATGGATTGGCAGGAATTCGTCGAGACCATGAGCGTCGTCGAGCAAACCCTGCGCCTGGACCCGGCCGGCACGTATGGCTTGATGGATTTCGCCACGCGCGACAGCTATCGCCACGTCATCGAGCGCATCGCCAGGCGCAGCGCGCGCAGCGAAGTGGAAGTGGCCGAGATGGTGGTGCAACTGGCGCACACGCACGGCAACGGCAATGACGCACGCCGTGGCCACATTGGCTTTTACCTGGTGGGACGCGGCGTGCTGGTGCTGGAAAAGCAGGCCGGCGCGAAGCTGCCCTTCATCGAGGCGCTGCAGCAGACGGCGCGCGCCGCGCCGCTGGCCGTCTACCTCGGTGCCATCTCGTTCCTGACCCTGGCGACGAGCGCATTGCTGCTCGAACGCGCCGTGCGCCACGGCGTGCAGGGTTGGCCACTGGCGGCGCTGGGTGCGCTGGCGCTGCTGGGCAGCAGCCAGCTGGCCGTAGCCGTGGTGAACTGGCTGGCGACCCTGATGACGTCGCCGCATCCGCTGCCGCGCATGGATTACCAGGCCGGCATTCCGTCGGACGGGCGCGGCATCGTCGTGGTGCCGACCCTGATCTACAGCGAGGAAAACGTGGCCGCCTTGTGCGAGGCGCTGGAAGTGCGTTATCTCGCCAACCGCGATCCGAACCTGCGTTTCTGCCTGCTGACGGATTTTATCGATGCGTCCGCGCAAACGATGCCGGGTGACGAAGCCTTGCTGCGCCAGGCGCAGGACACCATCCGTGGCCTGAACGACAAATACCGCGTCGAGGGCGCCGAGTTCAAGGACAATGGCGAACCGGCCGACCCCGAAGAACTGGGCCATGCGGGGCCGTTCCTGCTGCTGCACCGTCCGCGCTTGTGGAATTCGCAGCAGAATGCGTGGATGGGGCAGGAGCGCAAGCGCGGCAAATTGTCCGACCTGCACGCGTTTCTGCGCGGCGGCGCGCGCGACAAATTCTCGCTGGTGGAAGGCGAGTTGCGCGGCCTGCGCACCATCAGGTATGTGATCACGCTCGATACGGATACGCAGCTGCCGCGCGACGCAGCGCGCGAATTCATTGCCACCATGATGCACCCGCTGAACCGACCCGTGCTCGACGCGGCCGGCACGCGCGTGATAGCCGGCTACGGCATCTTGCAGCCGCGCGTGGCCGTGGCGCTGCCCAGCGCAAACGCTTCACGCTACGAGCTGCTGTGCGGCGGCGAACCGGGCATCGATCCCTACACGCGCACCGTCTCCGACCTGTACCAGGATGTGTTTTACGAGGGCTCCTTCATCGGCAAGGGCATCTACGATCTCGACATGTTCGAGCGCGTGCTGGGGCAGCGCCTGCCCGACAATAAAATCCTCAGCCACGACTTGCTGGAAGGCTGCTACCTGCGCGCCGGCTTGCTCAGCGACTCGCAACTGTATGAAGAATATCCTGCCCGCTATGACGCTGACGTGAGCCGCCGCCAGCGCTGGATACGCGGCGACTGGCAACTGCTCGGCTGGTTGCTGGGCCGTGTGCCGGGCCGCGCCGGCAAGCGCGAACGCAATCCCCTGTCGATGCTGTCGCGCTGGAAGCTGTTCGACAACCTGCGCCGCAGCATCGTGGCGCCAGCGACCACCTTGTCCCTGTTACTGGTATGGGGTTTCCTGCCGCACGTGGTTTTCTGGAGTGTGGCGGTGCTGGCCATCATCTTCCTGCCGCCCGTCTTTTCCGCACTGTACGATCTGCTGCGCAAACCGCGCGACACCCTGTGGCGCCAGCATCTGGCCGCGTTCGAGCGGCGCTGCGGCGTGCAGTTTTCGCATGCCATGCTGACCGTCGTCTTCCTGCCCTATGAAGCGTGGATCAGCCTGGACGCCATCGCCCGTACCCTGTGGCGCCTGGGCGTGTCGCACAGGCATTTGCTCGACTGGCGTGCCTCGAACCTGCATACGTCTTCCGGCTCGCAGGCAGACAGCTGGCGCGCCATGTGGTGCTCGCCAGCGCTGGCGCTGGCCACCTTTGCTGCCTTGCTGCACTGGCGCCCGGCAGCATTGCCGGCCGCCGCCGTGGTCCTGCTGCTATGGCTGGCCGCGCCCGCCATCGCCTGGTGGATCAGCCGCCCCATTGAACGGGCCGTGGCGCGCCTGTCGGCCGAGCAGGGGCGTTTTTTGCATGGCGTGGCGCGCAAGACCTGGGCGTATTTCGATACCTTCGTCGGACCGGACGATCATTGGCTGCCGCCCGATAACATGCAGGAGCATCCGAACCTGGTGGTGGCGCACCGCACCTCGCCGACGAATATCGGCCTGGCGCTGCTGGCCAACCTGACGGCCTACGACTTCGGTTATCTCACCCTGGGCCAGTTGATCGAGCGCAGCCGCGCCACCTTGCATAGCATGGGCGAGCTGGAACGCTTCCAGGGCCATTTCTACAATTGGTACGACACGCAAACGCTCAAGGCATTGCAGCCGATGTACATCTCGACGGTCGACAGCGGCAACTTGGCCGGCCATCTGCTGACCTTGCAGCCGGGACTGGTGGAACTGTATGACGCGCCCATCATCGGCGCGCAAGTGGTGCAGGGCATACGCACGACGGCGCAGGTGCTGCAGGAATTCATCGCCGCCGAAGGCGAGGGCAAGGCCATGCACGAGAGCATGAGCCTGCTGCAGATGCCGGCCGCGCCCGCCAGCTTGGCTGAATGGCATGCCTACCTGAGCGCCGCGAATGGCGCGGCCGATGCGCTGCTGTCGCTGACCCTGCAAGGCGAGGATGGCGAGCTGTCCATGTGGGCAGGCGCGCTGGCGCGCCAATGCCGCGCGGCGCTGGCCGAGTTGCTGCAACTGGCGCCATGGGCGGCGCAGGCGGACCTCGATGCGGCGTGGCTGCGCGTGCCGACCCTGCGCGAACTGGCCAATCTGGAGACGCCGGAAGGCTTGCCTTCCGAGCTGGCCGCATGGCTGGCGCAAGGCCGCGAACAGGCGGGCCGTCACATGCGCGACATCGCCCACGCGGCTGGCCAGGCGCGCGATTTTGCGCAGATCGAATACGGCTTCCTGTACAACCCGTCCACAAAACTGCTGGCCATCGGCTACAACGTCAGCGAACGACGGCTCGACCCCAGCTACTACGACTTGCTCGCTTCCGAAGTGCGCCTGGCCAGCTTCATCGCCATCGCCCAGGGCCAGCTGCCGCAGGAGCACTGGTTCGCGCTGGGCCGCCAGCTGTGCATGGTGGCGGGCCAGCCCGTGCTGTTGTCGTGGAGCGGCTCGATGTTCGAGTACCTGATGCCGCTGCTGGTGATGCCGAATTATCCCAACACCTTGCTCGACCAGACGTATCACTCCGTCATCGAGGCGCAGATCGACTATGGCCGCCAGCGCGATGTACCGTGGGGGATTTCCGAATCCGGCTACAACACGGTCGACGCCAGCCTGAATTACCAATACCGCGCCTTTGGCGTGCCGGGCTTGGGCCTGAAGCGGGGCCTGGCCGACGACCTGGTGGTGGCTCCATACGCCAGCATGATGGGGCTGATGGTGCAGCCGGAAGCGTCGTGCCAGAACCTGCAGCGCATGCAGGCGGCCGGCTACATGGGCCGCTACGGGTTTTATGAGGCCATCGATTTCACTACGGCGCGCCTGCCGCGCGGGCAGACCAGCGCCGTTATCCGCTCTTTCATGGTGCATCACCAGGGCATGGGATTCTTGGCCCTCAGCTACCTGCTGCACGACCGCCCGATGCAGCGGCGTTTCGAGTCCGATCCGCTGCTGCAATCGGCCTTGCTGGTGCTGCAGGAGCGCACGCCGCAGGCCGGTGCGTTTTACTCGAACACGGCCGAACTTGCAGTACTGCGCAGCGGTGCGTCCGAACAGGCCATGCCGATGCGCATCCTCACGCAGGCCAACAGCGCCGTGCCCGAAACGCAGTTGCTGTCGAATGGCCGCTACCACGTCATGGTGAGCAATGCGGGCGGCAGCTACAGTCGCTGGAAAGACCTGTCCGTGACGCGCTGGCGCGAGGACAGCACGCGCGACAACTGGGGCAACTTCTGCTACCTGCGCGATCTCGACGACGGTGCCGTCTGGTCCACCACGTATCAGCCGACCTTGGCCGAACCGAATAAATACGAGGTGATTTTTTCCGAGGGACGTGCGGAATTTCGCCGTGCCGACCATGGCCTGGACCTGTACACGGAAATCGTTGTCTCGCCCGAGGACGACATCGAAATCCGGCGCACGCGCATCAGTAATAATTCGAACCGCCAGCGGCGCATCGAGATCACCAGCTTTGCCGAAGTGGTGATGGCGCCGGCGGCGGCTGACGCTGCGCATCCCGCGTTCAGCAAGCTGTTCGTGCAGACAGAAATCCTCGCGCATGAAAATGCGATCCTGTGCACGCGGCGGCCCCGCTCGAAGGACGAGCAGATGCCTTGGCTGCTGCATGTGATGACCGTACACGATATCGAGCACTATGCCGTGTCGTTCGAGACGGACCGCGCCCGTTTCATCGGCCGCGGCAACACGGTGCAGCTGCCGCAGGCGCTGCAGGAGAGTGGTCCGCTCGGTGGCGGCCACGGTTCCGTGCTTGACCCCATCGTGGCCATCCGCTACGTCATCACGCTCGAACCGGACCAGGCCGTGACGGTCGACAGCGTCACCGGCGTGGTGGAGCAGCGCGAGGCGGCGCTGCACCTGATCGACAAATACCAGGACCGCCATCTGGCTGACCGCGTGTTTGAACTGGCCTGGACGCACAGCCAGGTGGTGCTGCGCCAGTTGAATGCCAGCGAGGCGGATGCGCAGTTGTATGCGCGCCTGGCCAATGCCGTGATCTACCCGAATGCAACCCTGCGTGCCGAGGCCGGCATCCTGATCAAGAACCAGCGCGGCCAGTCCGGCCTGTGGGCATATGCCATTTCCGGCGACTTGCCCATCGTGCTGCTGCAGATACGCGACGTGGCCAATATCGAACTGGCGCGCCAGATGGTGCAGGCGCATGCCTACTGGCGCCTGAAAGGATTGATAGTCGATCTTGTGATCTGGTACGAGGACCAGTCGGGCTACCGCCAGCTGCTGCACGACCAGATCATGGGCCTGATCGCCTCGGGCATCGATGCGCAGGCGATTGATCGCCCGGGCGGCATCTTCGTGCGCCTGGCCGAGCAGATCGCCAATGAAGACCGCATCTTGCTGCAATCGGTGGCGCGCGCCATCATCAGCGACTTGCGCGGCACCCTGGCCGAGCAGGTCAAGCGCCCGCCCAGCCCCGTGCTGCGCATGCCGCCGTTGTTGCAGGACCCGGCCCGCGAACATGGCGGCGTGCCGCACCGGGCGCCAAAGCGCGAACTGATCCTGGAAAATGGCCTGGGCGGCTTTACGCCCGACGGGCGCGAATACGTGATCACCACGGGCGAAGGACAACAGACGCCGGCGCCATGGTCGAACGTGCTGGCCAATGCGCAATTCGGCACGGTGGTGTCGGAAGCCGGCCAGGCGTATACCTGGAGCGAGAATGCGCATGAATTCCGCCTCACGCCATGGCAGAACGATCCGGTGTCCGACTTGTCCGGCGAAGCGTTTTACGTGCGCGACGAGCAGAGTGGCCAGTTCTGGTCACCCTCGGCCCTGCCGGCGCGCGGCAGCGGCGACTACGTGACGCGCCACGGCTTCGGTTACAGCATTTTTGAGCACAGCGAGGGTGGCATCGTCACCGAATTGTGCACCTATGTGGCGCTGGATGCAGCCGTCAAATATTCGGTGATCAAGGTGCGCAACGACAGCGGCGTGCCGCGCCGCTTGTCCGTCACTGGCTACGTGGAATGGGTGCTGGCCGACCTGCGCGCCAAGTCCGGCATGCACGTGGCGACCGAAGTCGACACGATCAGCGGCGCGCTGTTTGCGCGCAATAACTACAACACGGAGTTCTCGGGCCGGGTCGGCTTTTTCAACACCGATGCCAGCATCCGTTCCATTACCTGCGACCGCAATGAATTTATCGGCCGCAACGGCAGCCTGGCACGGCCGGCGGCCTTGCGCCGCGTGCGCCTGTCCGGCAAGGCGGGCACGGGGCTGGATCCCTGCGCAGCGATCCAGGTGCCGTTTGAACTGCAGCCGGGGCAGGAGCGCGAAATCGTCTTCCTCCTTGGCGTGGGCGGGCGCCGCAATGCCGACGCCAGTACCATGGTGCAGCGCCATGCGGGCAAGGATGCGGCCCGCATGGCGCTCGACGCGGTACGCGCACACTGGGACAGCACCCTGCGCGCCGTGCGCATCGAAACACCCGACCCGTCGCTGGACGTGATCGCCAATGGCTGGCTGATGTACCAGACCATCGCCTGCCGGTTGTGGGCGCGCAGCGGCTATTACCAGTCGGGCGGCGCGTATGGTTTCCGCGACCAGCTGCAAGATGCGATGGCCATGATCCACACGGCGCCGCAACTGCTGCGTAGCCACTTGCTGCTGTGCGCGGCGCACCAGTTTGTGGAAGGCGACGTACAGCACTGGTGGCATCCGCCATCGGACCGGGGCGTGCGCACGCATTGCTCCGACGATTACCTGTGGCTGCCGCTGGCCGCTTGTCGCTATGTGATCGCCACGGGCGACGTCAACGTGCTGTCCGAAGTGGCGCCCTTCATCGAAGGGCGCGCCGTCAAGCCGGAGGAGGACTCGTATTACGACTTGCCCGTGCGCTCTGGCGAGTCGGCCGACCTGTACGAGCACTGCGTGCGCGCCATCCGCCATGGCTTGCGACTGGGCGTGCATGGCTTGCCTCTGATGGGCTCCTGCGACTGGAATGACGGCATGGACAAGGTGGGCGAACACGGCAAGGGTGAGAGCGTGTGGCTGGCCTTCTTCCTGTACGAAGTGCTGCAGCGCTTCGCCGACGTGGCTGTGCTGCGCGGCGATGCGGCGTTCGCCCAGTTCTGCCGCGACGAAGCCGTCAAGCTGGCGGCCAACGTCGAGGAGCATGCATGGGATGGCGAGTGGTACCGGCGCGCCTACTTCGACGATGGCACGCCTTTGGGATCGCATACGAACGAGGAATGCCAGATCGATTCGATTTCGCAAAGCTGGGGCGTGCTGTCGGGCGCGGCCAACAAGGAGCGCGTGGCCGGCGCCATGCGCCAGGTCGATGCGCGCCTGGTGCGCCGTGACTCTGGAGTGATCCAGTTGCTCGATCCGCCGTTCGACAAATCCGATCTCAATCCCGGCTATATCCGCGGTTATGTGCCGGGTGTGCGCGAGAACGGCGGTCAGTACACGCATGCGGCCATCTGGACGGCGATGGCGTTTGCCCACATGGGCGATGGCGAAAAGGCGTGGGAATTGCTGCGCATGATCAACCCCGTGCGCCATGGCGTTGACGCGCAAGCGGTGGCACGCTACAAGGTGGAGCCGTATGTGGTGACGGCCGACGTGTATGCCGTGGCGCCGCACGTGGGGCGCGGCGGCTGGAGCTGGTACACGGGATCGTCGGGCTGGCTGTACCGGCTGATTGTCGAATCCCTGCTCGGCTTGACGCGCGAAGCGAACATGCTGCGGGTGGTACCGACCATGCCGGCCGAATGGGACCGCTTCAAGCTGCATTACCGCTTCGGTGCCAGCAGCTATGCCATCACGGTGGAAAAGGCACAGGGGCGGCCTGCAGGACTGTCGCTCGATGGCGTGGCGCAGGAGGGCAACAACATCGCCCTGCGCGACGAGGGCCGCGAGTATGCAGTGCTACTGTTGGTTTAGTCCTGCCAGCCGAGTACTTGCCACGCATCGTCTTCGGGCCGGCGCCTGCCAAGCAGCAGGATCAGGCCGGCGCCCAGCAGCAACACGTCGCGTGTGCGTACTTCGGGCACGGACTGCGTTGCCGTCTGGTGGTGGTGGTGGTAGTGATGGTTTAAGGGTGCCGCCAAGGCGGCGGGGAACTGGCTTGCGCAGGCAGCCAGGCACAGTACCGCCATCTTTCCATTCAAATGCATACATTCCTCAAGAAAGCGCGCTGACCGTTCGGGATCAGCGCGCCGGTATTCATGTCGCCGACATTGCAATTATGAGCATGAATATTGTAAATGGGAAATTATCTGCGGCTGCATCAGGGTGATGCGTCAGAAACCCAGGGCCGCGCCCGCGCCCAGCAGCGTGGCCACGCCCAGCATGGCAAAGACCAGTGCCGCGATGCCGTGCACCAGGCGCAGCGACACGCGGTTGGCGATTTTGTCACCCAGGTACACGGCCGGCACGTTGGCCAGCATCATGCCGAAGGTGGTGCCCAGCACAACAGAGACAATGTCGTGATAGCGCGCCGCCAGCGCCACGGTCGCCACCTGCGTCTTGTCTCCCATTTCCGCCATGAAGAAGGCGATCAGGGTGGTCAGGAAGACGCCGTATTTGGCCAGCTTCGTCTCGTCTTCATCGAGCTTGTCGGGGATCAGGGTCCAGGCCGCCATCGCCAGGAAGGAGACGCCCAGCACCCAGCGCAGCACGTCGGGCCCCAGCATGCTGGTGATCCAGGCGCCGACGGCGGCGGCAAACGCGTGGTTGGCGACGGTGGCGACGAAAATGGCCAGCACGATGGGCAAAGGCTTGCGGAATTTGGCAGCCAGCAAAAAGGCCAGGAGTTGGGTTTTGTCGCCGATTTCAGCGAGACCGACGATGCCGGTGGAGATGAGGAATGCTTCCATGAGATTGCAAGAGGTACGCGGGCCGGACGAATTAACCAATGATCCATGGGCGACTCCGGCCCATGCGGCCGCCCTGGATCAATGGTCTCGTCAAGTTCTGCAACCACCTGCACCATGGCCTGCGGGCCAATCATGTTGATACAGGTTCCCGCGGCAGGACCGCGGGACGACTACTCCCCAATGTTCGAGGCGCATCATACGCCAATGCCCGTGCTG
Organism: Janthinobacterium kochi; assembly: GCF_051380715.1. Classification (NCBI taxonomy): domain Bacteria; kingdom Pseudomonadati; phylum Pseudomonadota; class Betaproteobacteria; order Burkholderiales; family Oxalobacteraceae; genus Janthinobacterium; species Janthinobacterium kochi. The sequence goes on along the minus strand of NZ_JBNYXO010000020.1, from coordinate 25,963 downwards.
GCGCCAGTGCCGCCGGGGCGCGGCGCGGCCTTGTGTGTGGGACTTGCACAACAATGATCGATTTGCAAACAGACTCGACTTAGAATGCAGTCTGTTCACGACTCCCCGATGGAATGCGCCATGCCGGTCCTCGTCCGCTTGCTTGCCTTGTGTTTGACCTTGCTTGTCCCCTTGCCCGGCCTGTGCGCCGCCGCGCCCTTCGACGACAAGTTCCGCCAGCTCGAAGAACTGCTGCCCACGCCGAATAGCTATCGCACGGCGTCCGGCGCGCCGGGCCACGCCTACTGGCAGCAGCGCGCCGATTACGTGATCCGCGCCACCCTGGACGAAGCGCGCCGCGCCATCACGGCCAGCGAGCAGATCACCTATCACAACCGCTCGCCGGACAGCCTCGCGTATCTGTGGCTGCAACTGGACCAGAATGGCTTGCGCCAGGATGCCGACCAGCGCCGCGTCCTGAGCGCGCCGTCGCGCCAGGCCTGGATCAGCGGCACTGAAGAGGAAGCGCTGAAATTCGAAGACTTGCGCGCCCTCCATGCGGGCCGCGAATTTGACGGCGGCTTCAAGCTCACCGCCGTGAAAGCGGCCAGCGGCAAGCCGCTGCCGTATGTGGTCAACCAGACCATGCTGCGCATCGATTTGCCGGTGGCGCTGGCGCCCGGCCAGAGCATCACGTTCAACATCGACTGGTCGTATCAGATCAATGACCAGAAGGTGCTGATCGAGCGCTCCGGCTATGAATATTTTGAAGACGACAAGAACACGATTTTCCAGATTGCGCAGTGGTTCCCGCGCATGGCCGCGTATTACGACGCCGCTGGCTGGCAGCACAAGCAGTTCCTCGGCTCCGGTGAATTCACACTGGAGTTTGGCGACTACGAGCTGTACCTGACGGTGCCGGGCGACCATGTGGTGGCTGCGACGGGCGAACTGCAGAATCCTGCCAGCGTGTTGAGCGTGACGCAGCGCGAACGCCTGGCGCGGGCGAAAAACAGCAATACGCCGCTGCTGGTGATCACGCCCGCCGAAGCGCTGGCGGCGGAAAAGGGCCGTGCGGCGGGGATGAAAACCTGGCACTTCAAGGCAGCCAATGTGCGGGACGTGGCGTGGGCCTCGAGCCGCAAGTTCATCTGGGACGCGCAGGGGCTGAATAGCGGCGGCAAGCGCGTGATGGCCATGTCCTACTATCCTAACGAGGGCAATCCGCTGTGGCAGCAGTACAGCACGCGCACCGTCGTGCATGCCATCGAGCAGTACAACAAGTACAGTTTCGACTATCCGTATCCGAACGCGATTTCCGTCAATGGCGCCGTGGGCGGCATGGAATATCCGATGATCTCGTTCAATGGCGGGCGCCCCGTGAAGGACAAGAAGACGGGGGAACTCACGTACTCGAAGACGGCGAAGTATGACCTGATCGGCGTGATCATCCATGAAGTGGGCCACAATTATTTTCCCATGATCGTCAACTCGGACGAGCGCCAGTGGACGTGGATGGACGAGGGCCTCAATTCCTTCCTGCAGTACCTGGCCGAGCAGGCGTGGGAAGAGCATTTCCCTTCCTGGAATGGCGAGCCGCGCAAGATCGTCGACTACATGCGCAGCCAGAACCAGGTGCCCATCATGACCAATTCCGAGTCCTTGCTGCAGTTTACGGCGAACGCCTACGACAAGCCGGCCACGGCCCTCAACATCCTGCGCGAAACCATTTTAGGGCGCGAGCTGTTCGACTTCGCCTTCAAGCAGTACGCCTTGCGCTGGAAGTTCAAGCGCCCCACGCCGGCCGACTTTTTCCGCACCATGGAAGACGCTTCCGGCACGGACCTGGACTGGTTCTGGCGCGGCTGGTTCTATACCACTGACGCGGTCGATATCAGCATCGACGGCATCAGCGAATATGGCGTGAGCACGAAGAATCCGGAAGTCGAGAAAGCGTGGAAGAAGGCGCAGAAGGCCGCGCAGCCCATCTCGATCTCGGAGCAGCGCAACAAGGCGCTGCCAAAGAAGGTGGACCTGGACCCCGCGCTGAAAGATTTCTATAACCGGCACGATGAATTCATCGTCACCAACAAAGACCGCAACAGCTATGCGGAAGAGCAGGAAGCGCTGGAGCCGTGGGAGCGGAAACTGCTCGAGCAGCACAACCTGGGCAAGCATCTGTACCTGGTCGACTTTTCGAATATCGGCGGCCTGGTGATGCCGCTGATCCTGGAAATCGAACTGAAAAGCGGCAAGAAGATCATCGAGCGGGTGCCGGCCGAAGTGTGGCGCTACGCGCCGCACAAGATCAGCAAGGTCATCATCACGGATGAGCCGATGGTGGCGCTGGTGCAGGATCCGTACTGGGAGACGGCCGATATCGACACCAGCAACAACGCCTGGCCGCGAAAAATCACCCCATCGCGCCTGGAACTGTTCAAGCTGGACCGCGACAAGAATAACCTGATGAAGGATTTTAATGCGCCGCTCAAGGCGCCCGAGGCCAAGGTCGAGACCAAGCCCGAAGCCCGGCCAGAGACGAAACAGTGAAACAGCGCCGGCCAGTCCGGCGCTTTTTTCTGCCGGCCTGCGCCGGAAGTGCTATTCTGCGCGACGCCTCGGCGCACACGGACCGGGGCTTTCGCAAATCATTCAAAAGACGACCATGCAAACTTTGACCTTCCTGCGCGCCCTGGGCTGTGCGCTACTTTGCCAGGTGACCCTGGCAGCGCACGCCGACCCCCTCAGCTACGCGCGTTACGACCAGGTGCGCACGCGCGACCTGCAGCTGGACCTGAAAGCCGATTTCAAGCAAAAGACGCTCTCCGGCTATGCCGAGCTGTCACTGAACTGGATCGACCCGGCGGCGCGCACCCTGGTGCTCGATACGCGCGATTTGTCGATCGCGAAAGTGCAGGTGCAGGACAAGCGCGGCGCATGGCAGATGGCGCCGTATCAGCTGGACAAGGCGGACCCGGAAAAGGGCCAGGCGCTGCGCATCACCACCACGGGCCAGCCGGGCAAGGTGCGCGTCTACTATCACACGGCGCCCAACGCCATCGCGCTGCAGTGGCTCACGCCGCAGCAGACCATGTCGGGCAAGCTGCCTTTCATGTTCAGCCAGTCGCAAAGCATCAACGCCCGCTCGTGGGTGCCGTCGCAGGATACGCCGGCCGTGCGTTTTACCTATAGCGCGCGCATCGAGGCGCCGAGCGGCATGCGCGTCGTGATGAGCGCCGAGAATGACGAAAAGGCGACGGGCAAGGGCGGCTGGAAATTCAGGATGCCGCAGCCGATTCCCTCGTACCTGCTGGCCATTGCCATCGGCGAACTGGAAGTGCGCAAGCTCGGTCCCCGTTCGGCCGTGTATGCCGAACCGCCGCGCATCAAGGCGGCCGAATACGAGCTGGCCGACACGGAAAAGATGATCCAGGCGGCCGAAGCGCTGTACGGTCCGTATGGCTGGGGGCGCTACGACATGATCGTGCTGCCGCCATCGTTCCCCTACGGTGGCATGGAAAACCCGCGCCTGACCTTCCTCACGCCGACCATGATCGCGGGCGACCGCAGCCTGGTCGACTTGATCGCGCATGAACTGGCCCACTCGTGGTCGGGCAATCTGGTCACCAACGCGTCGTGGAAGCACATGTGGCTCAACGAAGGTTTCACCACCTACGTCACCACGCGCATCGTCGAGCAGCTGTATGGCAGCGAAGTGGCGCAGATGGGCGTGCAGGTCGACCAGGAAGAACTGGCCGCTGCCATCCGCGAATTGCCGGCCGCGAAAACGGCGCTGATCACGCGCGATGCCGATGCCAACCCGGCCGAAACGTATACCGACGACGGCATCATCTACCCGAAGGGCGCCTGGTTCCTCGCTACCATGGAGCGCCGTGCCGGCCGTGCCGTGTTCGATCCCTTCCTGCGCGGCTGGTTCGACCAGCACGCGTTCCAGAGCGTTACGACGGAGCAGTTCATCGCCTACCTGCGCAAGAACCTGCTGGCGCAGCATCCGGACGTGATGCCGGAAGCGGAACTCGATGAATGGCTGTATGGCACGGGCGTGCCGGCCAGCGCGCAGCGCGTCGTCTCGCCGCGCCTGGCGCTGCTCGACCAGCACCGTGACGCCTGGCTCAAGGGTGAGCTGGCGACGAAAGAGTTAGGCATGGACAAGTGGGTCGCCATTGAATCGATGCACTTCCTGAACGATATCAACAACAAGGCCAGCGCGGCGCAATTGCGCGAACTGGACCAAGTCTACGGTGTGGGCAAGAGCGGCAACAATGAAGTGGCCTACCGCTTTTACCTCGCTGCCGTGAACGCCGGCTACGACGTGCAGCAGCCCTTGCAGGCATTCCTGATGAGTGTGGGCCGCCAGAAGTTCGTCGTGCCCCTGTACAGCGCGCTGATGAAGACGCCGCAAGGCCATGCCTGGGCCAAGGACGTGTATGCGCAGGCGCGCGCACGCTACCACCCGGTGACGCAGGAAAGCGTCGATAAATTGATGGCCGCGCAAGCGCATTGAACCTTCTTTGGACATCCTGACCATGCATACCATGAACCGTTTCGCCGCCGCCATCGTGCTGGCGTTTTCGAGCATCACCATGCCGGCGCTGGCTGCCGATGCCATCCCCGTCGTTGCTGCTGCTTTGGTCCCCGCGCCTGCCTTCGATCTTGAGCGCGACGTCGCCACCGCCCTGAAAGTGTTCGACGTGCCCGGCATGGCGATCGCCATCGTCAAGGATGGCAAGGTCATCACCGCCAAGGGCTTTGGCGTCCGCAAGCTGGGCGAACCGGCCGCCGTCGATGCGCAGACCCTGTTCGAAGTGGCATCGAACTCAAAAGGCTTCACGGCCGCTGCGCTGGCCATGCTGGTTGACGAGGGCAAGCTGGCCTGGGACGATCCCGTCACCAAGCACCTGCCCGGCTTCCAGATGCACGATTCTTACGTGACGGGCGCCATGACCGTGCGCGACCTGCTGACGCACCGCAGTGGCTTGGGCCTTGGTGCGGGCGACTTGCTGTGGTGGCCGACCACCACGTTCAGCACCGACGAGATCATCGAGAAGCTGCGCTACATCCGTCCTGCCACGAGTTTTCGCAACAGCTATGCCTACGATAACCTGCTGTACATCGTGGCCGGCAAGATCATCGCCGACAAGGCGGGGAAAAGCTGGGGCGAGGCCATGCATGAGCGCATCCTGGTGCCGCTGGGCATGACGGGCACCACCACCAGTCTGGCCGAGAACGTTGGTAATCCGGACGTCGCCAGTGCGCACAGCAAGATCGACGGCAAGATCGCCGCCGTCAAGTCCATGCCGGTGCCGAACGCCGTGGGCGCCGTCGGCATCAACACGAATGCGGAAGATATCGCCAAGTGGATGATGGTGCTGCTCGACGAAGGCAAGATCGCCGGCGTGACGGACAAGGATGGCAAGCCGGCGCGCCTGTTCAGCGAAAAGCAGGGCCGCGAGATGTGGACGGCACAAACGCCGATCAAGATTGCCGAGCCGAAGCCGGCGCTGGCAGCGACGAAACCGAACTTCAGCGCATATGGCCTGGGCTTCCAGCTGCGCGACTACAAGGGCATGAAAGTGGCCATGCATGGCGGCGCGTTGCAGGGCTTTTATTCGCGCGTGGTGATGGTGCCGGAAGCAAAGCTGGGCGTGGCCATTCTCACCAATGCGGAAAATGGCGGTTCCATGACGGCGCTGCAATGGCGTATCCTCGACCATTATCTGCAGGCGGCGCCATCAGACTGGCTCGCACTGGTGGCCAAGGTGGAGCAGGACCAGCATGCCGAGGAAGTGAAAAAGCAGGGCAAGGCATCGAGCGCGCGCGCGGCCAAATCGCAGCCATCGTTGCCGCTGGTGGCGTACGACGGCGAGTATGAAGACGCCTGGTATGGCAAGGTCGTGATCAAGCCGGAGGGGAAAAAACACCTCCTCAGCTTCACGCGCACGCCGGACCTGACGGGCGAGCTGGAACACTGGCAGCACGACACCTTCATCGTGCGCTGGAAGGAGCGAAACTTCAACGCCGACGCCTACGTGACGTTCTCGCTCAATCCCGATGGCAGCATCGACAGGGTGAAGATGGCGCCCGTGTCGGCCGAGACGGATTTCAGCTACGACTTCCAGGACCTGAGCCTGGCGCCGGTGAAACCCAAGGAAGTAAAAAAATAAAGCTGTAGGTCGGGTTAGCGCGCAGCGCTTAACCCGACGCCATCACCGGCGCCAACGATGTTGTCGGATTACGCGCGGCGTTGCCGCGCTAAGCCGACCTACTTGACGAACTTCAGGGTCATGCGGTCGCTCTCGCCGATGGCCGTGTATTTGGCTCGCTCCACATCCTTGTTGGCGTAGGTGGGCGGCAGTGCCCAGACGCCGCTCTGGTGGTCTGCCGTGTCTTTCGGATTGGCGTTGATCTCGGACTTGGCCGCCAGTTTGAAGCCTGCGCCTTCGGCCAGCTTGATCACATACGCTTCGTGCATGTAGCCGCTGCTGGCCGTGGCATCTTGTGCCTTGTTCGCTGGCAGGCGGTGCTCGACGACGCCGAATACGCCGCCCGGTTTCAGGCTGTCATACACTTCCTTGAACAGGGTTTGCATGCCTGCTTCGCCGATGGGTATCCAGTTGTGGATATTGCGGAAGGTGAGCACCATGTCGGCCGTGCCCTTGGGCGCGATGCGGTAGGTGGTGGGCGGTGCGAAGGCGCCGAGTTCCACCTTGCCGAACGCGGCCGGATTGGCGTCGAGTTTTTGCTGGAAGCGGGCCGCGCCTCGGCGTGCGCCTTCACTGCTTGACTGCGGGTCGTTGCCGGCGGCGATCAGCTTGCCGTGCTCGCGCAGGTAGGGCGCCAGGATCTCCGTGTACCAGCCGCCGCCGGGCGCCAGTTCGACCACCGTCATGCCCGGCTTGATGCCGAAGAACGTCAGCGTTTCATACGGGTGGCGGGCGCTGTCGCGTAGCGCGTTGGCCGGCGTGCGCGCACTGCCGGCGATGGCCGCCTTCAGGGCTGCGTCGCCCGCATCGGCGGCCAGTGCTGCACCGCTGCCGCCACAGGCCAGCATGACCGTCAGGGCCGCGGCCAGGGATACTCGCTTCATCATCATCTGCTCCATGCGTGATTGGATCGGTTGGTAAATTGGTGGCGATCGCCATCAACGCCGATCATCGGCCAAGCACGCTGGCTGGTCAAGCGGATTCCGTACCCCATGCGGCCGCATACGCTGGCATCTCGTTGGTGTTGAGCGCATCGGCGATGGCCGCGCCACGGCCGTGCGTAAACGGCAGTTCGCCTGTCCAGACGACGTGCGCCATGTCGCCAGCGTCGTCCAGCGGGCCGCCTCTGCGCTGCTTGACGGCGCATTCGTCGAGCGCGATACGCAGTACGGTGGTGGCCGCGTACTCCTTGGCGCTGCCGCCGCGCACGTGCGCCAGGCGCCCCGGCGCCAGCTTTTCCATCAGCGCATCCATGGCCGCATGCTGCTGGCCGATATCGCTTACTTTTTCAAATTGCCCGTACACCATCGCCGAACGGTAGTTCATGGTGTGGTTGAAGGCGGAGCGCGCCAGCACCAGGCCGTCGAGATGGGTGACCGTCACGCACACGTCGGTGTCGTTGATGAGTTGCTTGAGCATACGGCTGCCGTTCGAGCCATGGATGTACAGGTGGCCGTCGATGCGCCAGCAGGCGGTCGGGATGCAATGGCTGCCCTTGTCGTCGCGGAAGGCAATATGGCAGAGGAAGGCGGCGTCGACGATGGCGTACAGGGTGGCTTGCTCGTAGCTGGCCAGTTCGGCGACGCGGCGCACGCGGGTACGGGGGCTGGGAGGCAGGGCGGTAGCGGTCATGGTGGGAATCCGGTTGGTTGAGGAAGCAGGCCGCACTATAATCGGCATCTGGCTCTGAAAAAAGATCCAGAAGTTAGAAATAATTTGGAGCCATAACGGGAGTCGCATGGATTATGCATTGCTGCTGAACGCTTTCGAGCGCACGCACCGCGAGCGGGGCTGGCCGCGCCAGCGCCTGCTGCATGAATGCCTGCGCGCGGCGATCCGCGGCGGGCAGCTGGCGCCCGGCACGCGGCTGGCCGCCACGCGCGTGCTGGCCGCAGAACTGGGCCTGGCGCGCAATACCGTGCTGTATGCCTACGAGCAATTGGCCAGCGAAGGGTTTGTTTTGCCGGACCGGCGCGGTACCGTCGTCGCTGGCAGCGCCGGCATGCCGGAACCCGTGCCGGCGACCGGCAGCAAGGATGGCCTGTCGCGCCGCGCCCGGCATTTGCGCGGCGTGGCGGGACAGGATGTGAATGCGGCGGTGGTGTTTCCCGCCGACGCCATGGGCGCGTTTGCGCCCGGCGTGCCGGCGCTCGATGAATTCCCGCTGGCGCAGTGGCGGCGCATGCTGGACCGCGCATGGCGCGCGCTGACGCCGCGCCAGCTCAATTACGGCGACCCTGCCGGTGAGCCGCAGCTGCGCATGGCCATCGCCGACCATTTGCGCGCCGCGCGCGGCGTCGTCTGCGATGCGGGCCAGGTGTTCATCACGGACGGCACGCAGAGCAGCCTGGATGTGTGCCTGCGCGCCTTTGCCGACCAGGGCGACACCTTGTGGATCGAGCATCCCGGCTATGGCGGCGCGCTGGCGGCGGGCCGTGGCGCCGGCCTGCAGGTGACGGGTATCGCGGTCGACATGGATGGCATCGCGCCGACGGATGAAGACTGGCGCGATACGCCGCCGCGCCTGATCTACACCACGCCGTCGCACCAGTATCCAACCGGCAGCGTGCTCAGTCCCGCGCGCCGCATGGCGCTGCTCGAACGCGCCCGCGCCGCCGGAGCCCTGATTATCGAAGACGATTATGACAGTGAATTTCGCCATGGCGGCCCACCCCTGGCGGCCATGCAGGGACTGGTGGCAGACGCGCCCGTTGTGTACCTGGGTACCTTCAGCAAGACCATGTTTCCTGCCTTGCGCATCGCCTTTATCGTCGTGCCGGCCGCGCTGGCCGGGGCCTTCGCGCAGATGCAGGCGCAGGGCGCCGCGCGGGGGCGCGTGGCCGAACAGCTGGCGCTGGCCGAGTTCCTGCGCAGTGGCCTGTTTGCGCGCCATGTGCGGCGTATGCGCAGGCTGTACCGCCAGCGCCGTGACGCCTTGAGCGAGGCCTTGCAGCGTCATGCATGTGGCGGTGCCGCCATCCATGGCGGCACGGCTGGCATGCACCTGGCGCTGCGTTTTCACGACACGGCATGGGATGACCTGGCGCTGAGCCGCCGCGCCGCGCAGGACGGCATCGTGGCGCTGGCGTTGTCTGCGCATGGCACGGGTGACAGGGTGGGCGAAGGCGCAGGCTGGAACGGTTTCCTGCTCGGTTATGCGCAGGTGCCGGCCGAGAACATGGATGGCCTGGCGCGCCGCCTGGGCGCGCTGCTGCCGGCGTGATGCTGCGCTACTGCTTTACTGCTGGTCCAGCATCCACTGCTTCAAGCCGTTGACCCAGTTCTTGGCGGGCAGGTTGAACTGCTTCTTGATGGTGGCGGCGCGTTCGTACAAGTCGCTGAAGTCGAGCGATGGCGATTTTTTGAAGGCCAGCACGACGATGTTTTCATCTTCCATTTCCGGTACCCAGACGACGGCGTCGAAGATCAGTTCCATCGCCTGCAAATTCTTGTCGTAGTTGGGAAAGTCGCCGAAGACATTCGTGCACATGATGCCGTCGTCTGTCAGGCAGTCGAAGCAGGCCTGGTAGAACTCGGGCGTGTCGAGCACGGGGCCGCGCGCGTCCTCGTCGTACAGATCCACTTGCAGCGCGTCGACCGTGCCATGGTTGGCAGGATCGAGCACGAAGTCGAGCGCATTCATTTCGCGTACATCAAGGCGCGCGTCGTTCGGCGGCAGCGCGAACTGGGCGCCGCAGATGGCGATCACGTTCGGATTGAGTTCGATGGCCGTGACCGAGGCGTCGGGGAAGCGGCGGTAGCTGAATTTGGTCAGCGCAGCACTGCCCAGTCCCAGTTGCACGATGCGTTTGGGCTGCGTCTTGAACAGCATCCACATCATCATCATCTGCACGTATTCGAGTTCGATGGCGTCGGGCTTGTCCAGGCGCATCGCGCCCTGTACCCACTTGGTACCGAGGTGCAGGTAGCGGATGCCGCGGTATTCTGTGGTGGTGGCCGGCGGGTGGTCCGGGTGGCTGAATGCGGTATGGCTGGTGGAAATAAAATCGGTCGTCATGGCGCCAGTGTAGCAGCCACATGAAAAAAGACGCCGTGGCGTCTTTTTAGTGGTGCGCTCAAGATTGTTTGCGGCGTCGCGCCAGGAAGCCCAGTACGCCCAGGCCGGCCAGCATCATGGCATAGGTTTCCGGCTCGGGAACCGGGGCCAGGGTCAGGTTGAAGTCGCCGGCATAACTGCCACCTTTGGAGTTGCCCATGACCGTGAGAACCAGGGGCGCGCCGATCAAAATCTCGGTCGGAGCAAGGAGCGCGCCATGGAAGGCGCCGAAAGGCGTGCTGGTGCTGACATCTGTCAGGGCAATGCTGTTCAGCGAGACGGAGCTGAACGTGACCGCCATATTGTCAGCGCCGGTATAGGAGATGTTCGCAAGAAAGGTTTGCACGAACGAACCAGCAGTTGCTGATGGACTGAACGTGAATGTATCGGAAAAGTCACCTATGACGGGAGTGGCGCCGTAGCTTGCCGTCCATACATTGGTGCCTGTATTGTTAAGGTCTATGGTATACGCCGCCGCACAGGCGCTGCCGATGGACGCCGCACCCAGGACCGCTGCTGCAATGAGTGATTTCAGTTTCATATTTATCCCCGCGAAAAAACGATTGATGTTTCAAAAAAACCGTACCGCTCAGATAAATTATCGCCAGGACATTTCATTGTCAATCAGCTATTTTTATATCATTATGCAAACTTAAATAGCTTATTTCTAACACACGGGCTTGGCGCTCATGATGTTGCAATATTGAAAACTCTAATTATCAATATTATATGGAGAAATAATTGCGCAGTATGTGATGAAAAAATCGTTGCGTCAGTAACTAATTTCTGTCCTGCAATGGAAGAATTAATGTCACCGCCAGGCCGCCGCCTTCGCGGTTGGCGAGGGTGATGCGCCCGCCATGCGCTTCGGCAATTTCGCGCGCCAGGGCCAGGCCCAGTCCGGTGCCGCTGCGCTTGGTGGAATAAAACGGCACCAGTGCATTTTCCAGCACGGCGCCGCTCATGCCCGGCCCTCGGTCGCGCACTTCGATGCGCAGCTGCCCATGTGCCTGGCTGACGTGCAGGCCGACATGCTCTCCCCGCGAGCCCGATTCCAGCGCATTCTTGAGCAGGTTGAGCAGCGCCTGCTGCATTTGAGCCGCATCGAACACGGCCGCCTGCGCTGGCGGCGTGCCGTCGAGCGTGAAGGCCGCTTGCGAGGCCAGGCTGTCGAGGAAGGGTTGCCACTCGCACGGCGCCAGGCGCGGTGCAGGCAGCTTGGCAAAGCGCGCATAGCCGAGGATGAAGGTTTCCAGGTGGCGCGTGCGCTCCTCGATAGTGGCGAGGATTTGCGGCAGGCGTTCGGTCTGGCCGCGGCGCACCAGTTCGGCGCCGGAATGGGCCAGCGAGGCCAGTGGCGCCAGTGAGTTGTTGAGCTCATGGCTGATGACGCGGATGACTTTTTTCCAGGTCTGCACCTCCTGGCGCCGCAGTTCCAGGGTCAGTTGGCGGAGCAGCAGCAATTCGTGCCTGCGCCCGTTCAGGCTGAAGCTGCGCCGCGCCAGGTGATACACCTCTTCCTGTTCCCCTTCGCCGCTGGTAAACAGGCCGTCGCTGCGGCGCGCCAGCGCCTCGGCCAAGGCCGGTGCCGCCTCGCGCACGATGTCTGCCAGGTGGCGTCCTTCGAGGCGGCGGCCATGGTGCAGCAACTGGCGCGCGGCCAGGTTGGCGTAGACGATGGCGCTGCCCTCGGCCACCAGCAGCATGGCCACCGGCGTGTTTTGCACCATGGTGTCGAGCAGCAGTTCGCGCTGCACCAGGTCCAGGCGCTGCTTGCGCAACACGTCGCCCAGCGCATTGTGGGCCGCCACAAGGTCGGCCAGTTCATCGTTCTGCGGCCAGCGCAAGCTGAAGCCGAAGTCGCCGTCCTGGTAGCTCGTCACCGTGCCGCTCAAGGCGCGAAACAGCGATAGCATCGCTTGCAGCTGCGCACGGATGGTAATGATGGCCACCGGTAGCACGCATAGCAGGGTACCGGCCAGCACCAGCAGCTGCTGGCCTGGCAAAAAATGCGTGAGCAGCTGGGCGATGCAGATGCCCAGCACCAGCAAGGTGACGATCAGCGCCGTCCAGCGCGTGAGCAGGGAAAGGCGCATGGGGCGGTATGCCATCAGCCGCGCGCGATGCCCAGGCGTTCCATGCGCCGGTACAGCGCCTGGCGCGACAGCCCCAGTTCCTGCGCTGCCTGCGCCACCACGCCGTGCGCGCGCGCGAGAGCCGCTGTGATGCTGTCGCGGTCCGGCTCCGTCGTGGCGGCATCCTGCGGCGCACGCGGCGATGCCACATCGGCCAGTGGCAAGCCCGTTTCCTGCGCGTGGATTACCGGGCCGGCCGTCAGCAGGCTGGCGCGCTGCATGACGTTTTTCAGTTCGCGCACATTGCCCGGCCAGCCGTGGGCAAGCAGGGTGGCCTGCGCCTGTGCATCCAGGGTTTTTTCGCTGCCCAGGAAATGCCGCGCCAGTACCAGGATGTCAAGCGGGCGCTGGGCCAGCGGTGGCAGGCGCAGTTCAATCACGTTCAGGCGGTAGAACAGGTCTTCACGAAATGTGCCCGCCTTGATCATCGCCGGCAGGTCGGCGTTGCTGGCGCTGATGACGCGCACTTTCACTTGCCGCTCGCGGTTCGAGCCGAGGCGCTCAAAGCGTCCCGTTTCGAGCACGCGCAGCAGTTTCATTTGCCCAGCCAGCGGCAGGTTGCCGATCTCGTCGAGGAACAGGGTGCCGCCGTCGGCCGCGTCGAACTTGCCGTCGCGCGCGCGCGTGATGCCCGTGTAGGCGCCCGCTTCCGCGCCGAACAGTTCCGCCTCGATCAGCTCGACCGGCACGGCGCCGCAATTGAGCACCACGAAGGGACCGCTGGCGACCTGCGAGTTGGCTTGCACGATGGCGGCGATGCGTTCCTTGCCGCTGCCGTTCGGCCCGGAAATGAGCACGGGCACGTCGGCCCGCGCCACCTGGCACGCCAGGTGCACCACGCGTTCGGTGGCCGGGTCTTGCCACACCATGCCGCGCAAATCGAAGTCGTGTTCCAGCGCGTGGCGCTGGCGCCGCTCGGCCACCACGCGCTGGCGCAGCGCGCGGTTGGCCTGCCCCAGTTCCAGCAGGTTCTGCACGGAAGCGATCAGGCGCCGGTCATCCCATGGCTTGGCCAGGTAGTCGGCCGCGCCGGACTTGATCAGGTCGACGGCCGCGTCGAGCTGGGTCCATGCCGTCAGCAGGATCACGGGCAGGTCGGGGTAGCGCGCGCGGATGGCGTGGAACAGCGCGCTGCCTTCCTCGCCCGAGGTGGTGTCGGCCGTGAAGTTCATGTCCTGCACCACCAGGTCGATGGCGTGGCGTTCGAGCAGATGCAGGCCTTCCTCGGGCGAGGCGGCGCGCACGGCGTCGATCTCGTGCAGGGAGAACAGCACGTCGAGCGCGATGGCCACGGCGGCATTGTCGTCAATAATCAGTACGGTAGGCATGCGCGCAGCATATCACTCAGGTGCCGGCTCAGGTACTGCGGGTGGCCGTGGCCGGCGAAATGCTGGCCGCGCGCCATGCCGGGCCGTACACCGCGCCCACGCCCAGCAGCCAGAACACGAGCGCGCCGGCCAGCAGATAGCCGGGTGGCAGACGCGCCATTTCCAGCTGGCTGACCAGCAGCTGGTTCAAGCCCAATCCCAGCAGCACGCCACAGGCCACGCCGACGCTGGTGATCATGAAATTTTCCGTCAGGAAATAGCGCAGGATGTCGATGCGGCGGGCACCGAGCGCGCGCCGTACGCCGATCTGCTTCCTGCGCTGCGTCACCCACAGGCTGGCGATGCCGACGATGCCGCTGGCCGTCACCAGCAGCAGCAGGGTCGATACGGCGATCAGCATCCATGACAGGCCGCGGTCGGCCCGGTAGCGTGACGTGCGGTGCTGTTCCAGGGTATCGGTGCGGACCAGCAGGCGGTCGCTGCTGGAAGTGCGGATGGCTTGTTCCGCCTCCTGCATCAGGCGGTCGCGCTGACCGGGTTCGGCGCGCACCGCATACAGCAACGAATCGCGCCCGCCCGTCAGGCGCGCTGGCAGCAGGATCGAATATTCGCCTTCGGCCCTGACCTGGCCGACCTGCGTCTGCAGCCGCTCGACGACGCCGACCACGCGCAGCTCGGGATCATCTGCGCCGGTGCCCCTGTACAGCGTCTTGCCGACAAAGCTGGTTTCGCCGGGCCAGATTTTTTGCGCCGCCGCGCGCGTCACGATGCCCACCTTGGGGTAGCTGTCGTCGACATCTTCATCGATCTCGGGCACTTCGTCGGGGAGGAAGTCGCGTCCTTCCACCAGCTTCAAGCCATAGGTCTTGACCAGCGAATCAGGGGTGACGTAGGTCGATATATTGGCGCTGGACGTGACCTGGCTGCGCTTGGCCGATACGCTGGTGGAGTTGCCGGAGCGCGACAGCACGGCCTGCGACGTTTGCGCCACCGACAGCACGCCCGGCAGAGCGCGCAGCAGGGCCGCCTGGCGCTTCTGCTCGGCAAGCTGGCGCTGGTGGTTGCCGCGGTTCATGTTCTGGATATGGACATAAAAAATGTCGTTTTCAGCGGCCACGCCGGTGGGCCGTGCGGCCACGGCCTGGCGCAGGTTGACGATGTGCATGGCGTTGGCCAGGATGGCCAGGCTGATCGCGATCTGCACGGCGACCAGAATGGCGCCGGTTTTGCTGCGCATCAGCGCCGACAGGATGGGACGGATTTCCATGCTGGACCTCATAGTGAATAAGTGGGTGTCATTGGGACTTGAGCTGGATCGCCGGCGTCACCTGGCAGGCGCGCCAGGTGGGCAGCAGGCCGGCCAGCAGGGCTGCCAGCACCGACATGGCAAACGTCAGCAGCAGCATTGGCACATCCATGTGCGCCACGGTGCCCAGTTCCTTCGACTGCTGGCTGACCACGGCCAGTGCGCCAAACGCCAGTAGCAGACCCAGCACCCCGCCAGCCAGGCCGATCACGCCGCTTTCGATCAGGAACTGGCGGAAGATGTCGCGCCGCGTGGCGCCCAGCGCGCGGCGGATGCCGACTTCGCTGGCGCGCACGGAAAACTTCGCCAGCAGCAGGCCGATGGTGTTGACCAGACATAGCAACAGAAAGCCGAACGCCAGCCAGGCCGCCAGTTTGTTGTCGTTGTCGACCACCTTCAGGAAGGCCATCCATTCGTTCAGGTCATACAGCTTGTTGGGCGCATTGCGCATCATGCGTCCCAGCTTGCGCTGCTCGCCCGCATAGGCATCCAGATACTGCTGCAACTGGCCACGCTCGCCGCTGCCGGCCATTTCGAACCAGAACTGCAGCCAGGTGCAGCCTGAGCCGAGCCGGCCCTGGAAGCCGGGGGCGTTCTGCTCGCCGTTGCAGCTCATGCCGCCGTCGTGTCCCGTCTCGTGGCGAATCGCGCTGGCAAACGGGATGAAGAATTCGTCTTCCGCGCCGAAAGCGCCCTTGCTGCCGATGATGCGGTGTGGGCGCGGCACCACGTCCCAGGTCGCCAGCACGCCCGTTACCATGTAGGGGCGGCCCAACACCGTGACGCGCTGGCCGACCGGGTTGTTCGTGCCGACCAGTTTTTCGGCCAGCGCACGGCTCAGGACGATCACGTCGGCGCCGCTGGCGTCATCGGCTTCGCTCCACGGCTGGCCGTACAAAAAGGGGGCTTCGAACATGCTGAAAAAATCACGCGTGGGCGCCATGCCCTGGGCCTGGAAGGAACCGATATCCTTGCGCGCCGGCTCGACCGGACCGGCCACGCCGTACATGACGGTGCGGCGCACGCCGATTTTGCTGGCCATGAAATTGCGCGCATCGATATAGCTCATCTGCATTTGCGCAAAGCCCGGTTTTTCACCGGGCACATAGCCCTTGACGGGCAGGATGTCGATCAACGGCACGAACATGCGGTCGCTCTTGTGCGGCAGCGGATCGCCCGACATGGCGTGCAGGATGGTGACGGTGGACACGCTGGCGGCCACGCCGACGGCCAGGGTCAGCACCATCAGCGCGGTCAGGGCGCGGTTGCGGCGCAGGCTGCGCAGGCCCAGCGTGAAATAGTAGCGGAACATGGTTTCTCCTTACGCGGTCACGGGGTGCTGCGGCTTGGCCGACAGCGTGGCGCGGTGCTGCACCAGGTCCGATACCTGGCCGTCGATAATGTGCACATTGCGCTGGCTGCGCAGCGCCAGTTCCGGATCGTGCGTGACCATCAGGATGGTGGTGCCTTGCGCATTGATTTCTTCCAGCAGCTCCATCACGCCGCGCGCCATCTGCGTGTCCAGGTTGCCCGTCGGTTCATCGGCCAGCAGCAGCTTGGGCGACCCGGCCAGCGCGCGCGCGATCGCCACGCGCTGTTGCTGGCCGCCCGACAATTCGGCCGGATAATGTTTCATGCGCGAGGCCAGGCCGACCTTGGCCAGCGCCTCCTCGATACGTTCCTTGCGTTCGGCGCGGTTGAAGCCCCGGTAGCGCAGCGGCACGTCGACGTTGTCGAACAGCGACAGGTCGGGGATCAGATTAAAACCCTGGAAGATGAAGCCGAGTTTTTCATTGCGCAGGCGCGAGCGGGCATTGTCGTCCATGCCCCTGACGTTGACGCCATCAAGGATGTATTCGCCGTCCGTGAATTCTTCGAGCAGGCCGGCGATGTTCAGAAAGCTCGTCTTGCCCGAGCCGGACGGCCCGGTGACGGTGACGAATTCACCTTGTCGCACATGGATGTCGAAGCCGCGCAGCGCGTGGGTTTCGATCATGTGGGTGCGGTAGACTTTGCTCAGGTTTTGCATGCGCAGCATGGAGGGCTCCTGGTTGGATGAGTGTTGTTAGTTGAGCGAGACGCGGGCCGCGTTCTCGAAGTTTTCCGTGCCGGCGACCACCACCTTGTCGCCCAGCTTGAGGCCGTCGAGGATTTCAACGGCCGTGACGCTGGTTGCGCCCAGTTTGATCGGCGTGCGCATCGCCACGCCGTCGCGCACGACGTAGGCGAAACGGCCGCCTTCGGCTTCGACGAAGGAGCCGCGCGCCAGCATCAGCACATTCGGTTTTTCATCGATCAGGAGGCGCGCCGCCACACGTTGGTTCTGGCGCAGGCCGGCCGGCTGCTCGCCATCGAAACGCACGCGCGCCAGCACCTGGTTTTTCACCACTTCGGGCGACAGTGCCGACAGCTTGCCGGTCGCCCTGATGACGCCCGTTTCGATCTCGGCGCGCATGCCCAGGCCCATGTCGGCCACGTAGGTTTCAGGCACCTCGAGCTCGACTTCCAGCTGCGACAGGTCGACCAGGGTCATGAGGGCCGTATTGGCTTGCACCACGCTGCGGTTGGCCACCGACAGCGTGCCGATAAAGCCGTTGACGGGCGCGCGCACGGTCAGTTCATCGACCCTGCGCTGGGCGTTGTCGCGGACGAGGCGCTGGCGTTCCAGTTCATTCACCTTGGTCTTGAGCGCCAGGCTTACGTCTTCGCTTTCCAGGCCTGCCGCTTGCGAGGCGTGCTTGCTGCGGATATCGGCCGAATTCAAGGCATCCTTGGCCTTCTGGTAATCGATCTTGGCGATGATGCCCACCTGCGCCACGCTTTCATAGCGTTCCAGCGTGCGCTGCGCGGACAGGCGCTCGATTTCAGCCGTATCGGCTTCACGGCGCGCCAGCAGTTTCTGCTTCTTGGCCAGGATCTGCTGGCGCGCCACTTCCGCCTCCAGTTGCTGCACGCTCGATTGCTCGCGCTTCAATGCGTCAGACAGGTCGGGCGATTCCAGCACGGCCAGGATGTCGCCCTTTTTCACCGTGTCGCCCGCTTTCGCTTTCAGCGTGACGGTGGCCACGGTGGTCGAATACAGGGTGGGGCTGATCGAGGCGACCACGCGGCCAGTGACGGCCGCGTCGCGGATCAGGGTGCCGCGCGTGACCTCGGCGATGCGCAGGCGGCTGCTGTTGACGGAATGCTCGCTGTTGCGCCAGCCGGCAACGACAGCGATGGCGCCCCCGATGACGATGACGGCGCCGGCCAGCAGCAGGGCGCGTCGCTTGTGGCGCTGGCCTGGCGGGGCGGACAGTACGGCGTCTTGGGAGGAAGTATCGCGGATCATGGTCAGGTCTCGTGAAGAATGCCTTCTCCAATGCACGATCCGTGCCTGTTATTAAGCTGTTGATTTTAAATGGGAAACATTCTGGTGTCCGGTTGTCCGCCGTGTCCGCGCCGTCCAGGCGGTGTCCGCGCGCCGCAAGGCCGCGGCGGTTGCTCAGGGATCTTGATATTCTGTCAATCGACCTGATCTGCGGCTCAGGCAGTGATGGCGCGCGGCGCCATGCTGGTCCCTTCTTTGGAGCATGATGTCGCCTTCGCCCTCCCTTTTTGCCCGCCTGAGCCCCTGGCTGCGCCAGTTTGCCAGCCTGCCCGAACCGGCGGAACTCGATTATCCATTTGTCGCCAGCGACATCGCCATGCTGCAGCGGCTCGAGGGTGGTTTGCCCCAGCTCGATAGACAGACGTGGGATGAAATGCTGCTGGACGCCTACCACGCGCAACTTGCCACGCAGACCAGCATTCTTGGCCAGCAGCGATTGCATCAGCGCCTGGCAAGCGGCACGGCGGGCGCCGCCTCGCGGGCGCGCATCGCGGCCTTGCTGGCCGCGCCGGCACAGCAGACGGCGATCGAGCAAGCCATGCAGCCGCTGCGCACGGCAGACATGGAAGTGGCGGCGCTGCTGTGCGGCGCACCGCCGCCAGCGCCACCGTGGTGGAGCCGTTGGCTGCTGCTGCCGACCCTGGCGCTGCTGGTGTCGCTGCTGGCCGCGTGGCTGTTTGCGCCGCTGGCATGGGCCGTCGCGCTGCCCGTCTGGTTCTTGCTGATGGCGTTGCAGATGCGCTTTTACGACCGTTGCAAACCTTGGGAGCGTAGTGTCTTTACCTTGCAGCAGATACTGCTGGTGCATGGCCGCCTGGGCGCGCTCGATACTGCGTTCACGACGGACCTGCAAGCAGGTGGGCGGGCTGCCGGCGTGATCAACCGGCAGATCACGCCAGTGCGCTGGATCAAGATGGTTCCCCTGCTGAGCGAATATGACGACTGGCTCATGCTGGGCAATATCCGGCGCTACTTTCACAGCCTGCGCGTGGTGCGGCGCGAACGCGCATTCTTGCGCCAGAGTTTCCTGCTGCTGGCCGACCTGGAGGCGGACCTGGCCCTGGCGCGCCACATGCGGGGTCGCGCGCAGTCTTGCTGGGCGCAGGAAGCCGATGCGCTGCAGTTGTCGCTCGATGCCATGGTGCATCCTCTGCTGGAGGGCGCCATGCCCCTGTCGCTGCGGCTCGATGGCCGCGGCGCCTTCATTTCGGGGCAGAATGCGGTGGGAAAAAGTACCCTGTTGCGCGGCGTGGGCCTCAATCTGATCAGTGCGCGCGCCTTCGGCTTTTGCTATGCGCAGGCGGCCCAGGTGCCCATGCTGCCCCTGTATTCAAGCATGCAGAATGAAGACTCGCTCGATGGCGGCGAAAGTTTATATATTGCCGAACTTCGGCGCGCGCGTGAATTGCTGGCGCTGGCCGAGGGCGGCGCGCCGGCCTTGTTCCTGATCGATGAAATCTTCCGCGGCACGAACCACCTCGAATCGGTGGCGGCGGCCGCCGCCGTGCTGCATACGCTGGCCGCGCGCCACCTGGTGATCGTCTCGTCGCACAACCTGGTGCTGGGGCCGCTGCTGGAAGACTGCCTGGCGCCGTGGTGCGTGCGCCGCGATGAAGGGCGCGCGCTGCTGCTGGCGCCCGGCGTGCTACAGGCCACGAATGGCATCGCCCTGCTGGCGCAGCGCGGTTTTAACGCCGGTATCGCGGACAAGGCGGGGCGCGTCTTCGACTGGCTCAGCACGCACATGGCGCAACCGGCCGATTGCGGCGGCGTGCTGGAACGGGCCTGACGGCCGCCTCTTATTTGTCCTGCTTTTCCGGCGTGCTCTTGTCGATCACTTCGCGGCAATCGCCGCGGATGATGGCGTTGTCGTAGTTGGTCCAGCCGTAGCTGTCGACGTAGCGCTTGTGCTGCTTGAAGCGGGGGCTGGCGATGCTCCATTCGGGCTGTTCGCCGGCAAAGCGGATGTCGCCCAGGTCGAGCAGGGTGTGGAACATGTTTTCCGTCGACAGGCGCGCCTTCTGATGGCGCCGCAGCTGCGTCACCTTGTCCGGATAGTGCTGCTGGAATTGCGGCGAGTACCAGACGAAGGCGGGCACGTGGAATTCGAACTGCGTGTTGTGGCCGTGGAAGGCCAGGCGGCAGGTGCCGTCGTACAGGGTCTGGCCGTGATCGGCCACGTAGACGAGCGAGCTGCGCAGGGCGGTGCGCTGGCCATCGTCCTTCAGCATGCCGATCACGTTCGACAGGAACCAGTCCGTGTACAGGATGGAGCTGTCGTAGCTGTTGTTGAGCTGTGGCTTGATGGCCGTGTCCGTGTAGACGGGCTTGTCGACGCCGAACAGCGATGGCTGCCATTTGTCGAATTGCTTGGGATAGCGCTGGCTGTAGTTCCAGTGGCTGCCCAGGGTGTGCAGCACGATGAGCTTTTTCGGCGCCGGGTCGGCCAGCGCGTTCTTGAACGGATCGAACAGGATCTGGTCGAAATTCGAATTGTTGGTAAAGCCGCCCAGGTTCAAAAATTGCACCACGTCCGCTTCCTTGGCAAACACGGACACGGGCGTATCGAACTGGCCGAACGAAATCTGGTTCGACAGCCAGTAAGTCTTGAAGCCCGCTTCCTTGTAGGCGGTGAGGAAGGATTTTTCCGAGAAGCCATCCTTGAGGCTTTGCGTGGCCGGCTTGCGCGAGATGATGACGGGCACGGACAGGCGCGTGGCGGAAACGGCCGTGATGACGTCGGCCAGCGGCACCAGGTTGGCTTCCTGTTTCAGCAGGGGATTGGTGTCGCGTTCGTAGCCGTTCAGGCTCCAGCGGTCGTAGCGCGACGATTCGCCGATCACCATGACCACCACTTCCGGATGGGGATCGGGCTGTTGCTGGTGTGCGCCGAAACGGAAGCTGCTGCTTTTCTGTCCCAGTTCGGCCAGGTATTTGCGTTCCTTGTAGAAATCGAAGCCGCGCGCGGCCAGGCCGAAGGGCCAGGAATTGCTGACGGTGTCGAACGCGTAGGGCAGGCGCGCCCAATGGGGCAGGCTGGGCCAGCCCAGGCCCGTTTCATCGGCGCCGGCGATGCTGGCGTTCTCCGGTTTGCTGCTTTCCTCGTCGTCTTCGGCCGTTTCGTCTTCGGCCGAGCTGGCGTCGCCGAAGCCGTAGGCGCCCGCCTTGCCGCTGGCCGCCGGATGGCTGGCCTTGGCCGGCGCGGGGGCGCTATGCAGAACCTTGGCCTCGAAACCGAATTCGTAGCCGTACCACCAGAAGGCGCCCAGCAGGATCAGCAGCACGAAGGCGGCAGGGCGCGTCTTGCCGCGCCAGTCCAGGTCGCGCGTGCGCGTGGCCGCCAACCAGCTGACAGCACACCAGGCGATCACGCCCAGCATGACAGCGCCCATCAGCCACACTTTTTGCCCGAGGAATTCCATCGCTTCCTTGGGGCTGGTTTCGAAGATGATGCCCAGGTGGTGCGTGGAAATGCCCTGGCCATAGAAGATGAACAGGTAGATTTCCGTCGGCAGGGCCAGGAAGGCGGGCACCAGCAGCCAGTGGAAATACGCGGGGCGCTTGAACACGCTCCAGACGGCCAGCCAGGCCAGCAGCTCGAAGCTGAGCATCTGCCAGGGATGCTCGAGCGCACGCCCCAGCAGCGCGGGGACGAAGGGCACGGCCGTCAGCAAGGCATAGGTCAGGAGCAGGAACAGATAGTCAGGGCGAAGCAAGGGGTGCATAAAGGGGGCAGGAACGCAGCGAAAAATGTCCGCTATTATCAATCCTTTTGTTGTCTTGCGGTCATACAAGAATGTACCCGTCCAATGCTTGGCTGCAGGGAAAGAATGCCAAATCAGCTATCGTTCCGGGATGCCGCCGTGCGCGTCGCATCGCCAAAGATTAGTCAAAATGCCACAAATTCCCGTATCTTTTGCCTTTTTTTATAGCAAAAAGCGGTAAACTGATTGACCCCCTGTAGCACAAGGTCTAAACTAGCGAGTTCTCGATTTTATTCTGCTCATCGTTTACGCATTACTTGGCATTTCATGGCCGCTCCTTATCGAGTGGCTGCGGGCGCCTCCGGTGCGCAGTAGATGGAAGCGGGACGAGGTTTTAGTCGCCGGGCATCTTGCCCGGGTTATTAATCGTAGTTTTTTGTTGGATTTATAACGATGCCAACCATCAATCAATTGATTCGCAATCCACGCGTCGCTTTGACCGTGAAGAGCAAATCGCCGGCGCTGGAAAACAGCCCGCAAAAACGTGGCGTTTGCACACGTGTTTACACCACGACTCCAAAGAAGCCTAACTCGGCTCTGCGTAAAGTCGCTAAAGTTCGCCTGACCAATGGTTTCGAAGTCATTTCGTACATTGGCGGTGAAGGCCATAACCTGCAAGAGCATAGTGTTGTGCTGTTGCGCGGCGGTCGCGTCAAGGATTTGCCGGGTGTGCGTTACCACATGGTTCGCGGTGCTCTGGATACCCAAGGCGTTAAAGACCGTAAGCAATCGCGTTCGAAGTACGGTACCAAGCGCGCTAAAGCAGGCAAGAAGTAATAAGTTGTACGCAGCAAACCCAAGTTTCGCTCAGTGGCAACTAGCTAAGTGAATGTAGTCGACCGCATCTGGTCGAGTAAGTGGAAGACTATGATGGTCGTCCGCGAGTGTGCGAAGAACGCGCGCTCAACTGAAGATTGAAAGGAATTGATATGCCACGTCGTCGTGAAGTACCCAAGCGCGAAATTTTGCCAGATCCAAAATTCGGCAACACTGATGTCGCTAAATTTGTAAACGTGCTGATGCTGTCCGGTAAGAAATCGGTTGCAGAAAACATCATCTACGGTGCTTTCGAGCACATCGCAGCAAAATCGGGCAAAGATCCGCTCGAAGTTTTTGCTACCGCAATCAACAACGCCAAGCCGCTGGTTGAGGTGAAATCCCGTCGCGTCGGTGGTGCAAACTACCAGGTGCCGGTCGAAGTTCGCCCAGTCCGTCGTATGGCTCTGTCCATGCGTTGGTTGCGTGAAGCTGCTAACAAGCGCAGCGAAAAATCGATGCCACAACGCCTCGGCGGTGAGCTGATGGAAGCGGCTGAAAGCCGCGGCGGCGCGATGAAAAAACGCGACGAAGTCCATCGTATGGCTGAAGCGAACAAAGCGTTCTCGCATTTCCGCTTCTAATATAAAGCCAGCTACCGCAAGGTGGCTGTCAAGCATCTGTTGTTCGAGGCCGGGCTCATTTTTGCAAAAAAATGCTGCTCGGTTTTGTCCATTCATTTAGGATTAATTATGGCCCGCAAGACCCCCATTGAGCGCTACCGCAATATCGGTATCTCCGCTCACATCGATGCAGGTAAGACGACCACCACCGAGCGCGTTCTGTTCTACACGGGCGTGAACCACAAGCTGGGCGAAGTCCATGATGGCGCTGCCACCACCGACTGGATGGCGCAAGAGCAAGAGCGCGGCATCACGATTACCTCGGCTGCTGTTACGTGCTTCTGGAAGGGCATGGCAAACAATTTCCCTCCGCATCACATCAACATCATCGACACCCCAGGCCACGTTGACTTCACCATTGAAGTAGAACGTTCGATGCGCGTGTTGGATGGCGCCTGCATGGTTTACTGTGCAGTCGGCGGCGTGCAGCCACAATCGGAAACGGTTTGGCGCCAGGCTAACAAGTACAAAGTGCCACGTCTGGCCTTCGTGAACAAGATGGACCGTACCGGCGCCAACTTCTTCAAGGTCTACGATCAGATGCGTTCGCGTCTGAAGGCCAACCCAGTGCCTATCCAGATGCCTATCGGCGCTGAAGACCTGTTTACCGGTGTTATCGATCTGGTCAAGATGAAAGCGGTCATCTGGGATGACGCTTCGCAAGGCATGAAGTTTGAATACGGCGAAATTCCTGCCAACCTGGCTGCTGAAGCTGCCAAGTGGCGCGAAAACATGGTTGAGGCCGCTGCTGAAGCGTCCGAAGAACTGATGAACAAGTACCTGGAAGAAGGCGACCTGTCGGAAGCCGAGATCAAGGCTGCTTTGCGTCAGCGTACCATCGCCAGCGAAATCGTTCCAATGCTGTGCGGTACCGCCTTTAAAAACAAGGGCGTACAAGCCATGTTGGACGCGGTCATCGAGTATCTGCCATCGCCAATCGACATTCCACCTGTCCCAGGTCTGGACGAGGACGAGCAGCCAGTCGAGCGCGCAGCTGACGACAATGAGAAATTCTCGGCATTGGCGTTCAAGATCGCAACCGATCCGTTCGTGGGTCAGTTGTGCTTCATCCGCTGCTATTCGGGCACGTTGAATTCGGGCGATTCGGTCCTGAACTCCGTGAAGCAGAAGAGAGAGCGTATCGGCCGTATCGTGCAGATGCAAGCCAATGAGCGCGAAGAAATCAAGGAAATGCGCGCTGGCGACATCGCTGCAGTCGTGGGTCTGAAAGACACCACCACGGGCGATACGCTTTGCGACGAAAAGGCAAGCGTCGTTCTGGAGCGCATGGTCTTCCCTGAGCCGGTGATTTCGCAGGCAGTCGAGCCAAAAACCAAGGCCGACCAGGAAAAAATGGGCCTGGCGCTGAACCGCCTGGCAGCAGAAGATCCATCGTTCCGCGTGCGTACCGATGAAGAATCGGGCCAGACCATCATCGCTGGTATGGGCGAGTTGCATCTGGACATCATCGTTGACCGCATGAAGCGCGAATTCAACGTTGAAGCGACCGTCGGCAAGCCACAAGTGGCTTACCGCGAAACGATCCGTAAAGTGTGCGAAGAGTCGGAAGGCAAATTCGTCAAGCAATCGGGTGGTCGTGGTCAATACGGTCACGTGGTTCTGAAGATCGAACCGCAAGAACCGGGCAAGGGCTTCGAATTCGTTGACGCGATCAAGGGCGGTACCGTTCCTCGCGAATACATCCCGGCAGTTGAAAAAGGTGTGCGCGACACGCTGACTTCGGGCGTGATGGCTGGTTACCCAGTTGTTGACGTTAAAGTCACGCTGTTCTTCGGTTCGTACCATGATGTTGACTCGAACGAAAATGCATTCCGCATGGCCGCTTCGATGGCATTCAAAGATGGCTGCCGCAAAGCATCGCCAGTCATCCTGGAGCCGATGATGGCCGTGGAAGTGGAAACACCGGAAGACTACGCCGGTACCGTGATGGGCGATCTGTCGTCGCGTCGCGGTATGGTGCAAGGCATGGATGAAATTGCTGGTGGTGGCGGCAAGATCATCAAGGCCGAAGTGCCTCTGTCGGAAATGTTCGGTTACGCCACATCGTTGCGTTCGTCGACCCAAGGTCGTGCGACTTACACGATGGAATTCAAGCACTATGCTGAAGCACCTAAGCATGTGACTGAAGCAATCGTAAGCTCGAAAGCTAAGTAATAGAAGTTCCGGGCCGGCTTTCACGAGAATGCCGGTCCCTACATTTAAATCATTGTTCTAAGGAAGAATAAAATGGCAAAAGGTAAATTCGAACGGACCAAGCCGCACGTCAACGTCGGCACCATCGGCCACGTCGACCACGGTAAAACCACGCTGACCGCTGCAATCGCAACGGTTCTGTCGAAG